>JAEWTC010000047.1 GCA_023459675.1 Bacillota bacterium
GCCAAATGGAAGCAATGGTTTTGCCTTGTTCGCTCCAAAAATCCCGCGCGGTTCATTTTGTATTGCATCGGGCTGTTCAACCTGTTTGTGCTGGGCGTTTTTACATTAATCATTCTTGTGGTGCAGCGGGCGTACGGCGTCAGCGGGAACTTTCTGCTGCAGGTTTACTATACGGCGCTGGTGATGATCAACGCCGGAAGCATCAACGATGTGATTGACCGCACCGGCGCGTGGAACGCCCAGATGGTCTTCCTGGCGATTTTCTATCTGGTGCTGATCTTCATCACCATGGTGTCCTTCACCGGCGCGCTGATCGGCTATCTGACCAACAAAATCTCCAGCTTTGTGGAGCGTTCCAACGCGGGCGCGCACAAGCTGCACCTGACCGGCCACACCGTGATCCTCAACTGGAACTCCCGCGCCGCCGAAATCATCAACGACATGCTGTATAAGCAAACCCGGGAAATTATCGTTGTGCTGGTACAGGACGACAAGGAGCGCATCGAAACTGAGATCCGCGACCGGCTGAACGACACCAAAGCCCGCGAGAACAGCCTTTTGCGCGCCGAATGCGCGCAGATGCCCTTCCGGAAGCGGCGGCTGGCCATGCGCAGGCAAAGGCTGCACAACCGGCTGACCGTCCTCGTGCGGCAGGGAGAATTTTTCGCTGCGGAACGGCTGACCGACGTTTGCGTTCCGCAGGCAAAAAGCATTCTTCTTCTGAGCCGGGAGGTAACGTCGCTCGATTCTCCCGACGTATCGCCCTGCGAAACCGACGATTGCAGCACGGTGAAGCTGCTGATTCAAGTGGCGGAACTCACCGGAAACAGCACGGCGCGCCAGCAGGTGGTCGTGGAGGTGACCAACCGCTGGACGCTGGATTTGGTACAGCACATCATCGAGAAAAAACAGGGGGCCGGAAAAGCCGGAATCACCGCGGTGCCGGTGCATCACATCCTGGGGGATATTCTGGCACAGTTTGCCATCATGCCGGACTTGAACCTCGTGTACGGCGACCTGTTTTCTTACCGCGGGGCGGAATTCATCACGCGGGCCGTGCCGCAAACGGAGGAGGAAAGCTTCATCCGCCAATATTTGCCAACCCACGCGCACGCGCTGCCCCTGACCGTTATGCAGGGGCGGGACGGAACCGTAGGGTACTGGATTGCGGATGAGGACGCCGAGATTGACAAACGATGCGAGGATGCCCTGCCGCCGGTTTCGGTGTCGCTGCGGGAGGATTACCAGTTTGCGCCCAAGCGCATTCTCATTCTCGGGCACAACGCGAAATCCGCCGCGCTGATGGAGGGCCTGGCCGCGTTCAACGCGGAATGGCAGCGCGACGGGGAACACCCGGCGCTGGAGGTTACGGTGATCGACAGTGAGAACGCGCTGCGGCAGATGAATGACTACAAGGCGTATCCGCTGGTGGGCAGAACCGTGCCGGCCAACATGTTCGACAAGGAGATTATCCAGGCGGAAATCAAGGCGCAGATCAAGGAAACAGACCGGCGGCTGAGCATCCTGATCCTGTCGGACGACGCGCTGTGCGGCTCCATGGCGGACCGCAACGTGTTCACGCATATGATCTATATCCAGTCCACGTTGAACGAAGCCGCCGCAGCGGACCCGGCCTTCGATCCCAAGCGGATCGACGTCGTTGCCGAGGTCAGCAATCCCAAAAACGCGGATATCCTGAACAACTACAACGTGAATTACGTTATCATCAGCAACCGCTACATCAGCCGGCTGTTCAACCATTTGAGCGAAAAGCAAAGCCTGTACGACTTCCTTTCCGACGTTCTGACCTTCGACGCCCTGAACGCGCAGGCAGCCTCCAGCAAGGAAATCTACCTGAAACGGGCGGGCGATTACTTCACGGTGCTGCCGCAGGCAGCCGCCGCGCGGCAGCTGATCCGTGCGGTGTACGACGCTTCCCCCGCCCACAACAAAGCCGTGCTCATCGGCTACGTTACGGCAGGCAAGCAGCTTACCCTGTTCTCCTGCGATCAGCGGTCGCACCGCGTGCAGCTGACGGCCGACGACCAGCTGGTGCTGTTTTCCAATCATTAACGCTCCCGCGGCAAACAACAGAGGGTACGGCGGGCTTTGGCGCGGGCCTGCCGATTATTTACGGTAAAAATTCAAAAAAGCCGCCGCGCAGCTGCGCGGCGGCCAGAGTGTTAAAAACCTTGTTTTGAAGGCACTCTGCCAGCCTGTTCAAAAGGCCGCATATGCTAGAAACCAAGCGTGGTGCGGGTTTGAGCGTACACGGACGTACGTGATGCCCGCACCATCGCAAAAAGGGAGGGCTTTTGCCCGACTAGCCCCAGAAGTTACCGAAGGTAACGAAGGGCGTAGCCTTGTTCAAGCGAAGCACAGGACAAGGCCGCTCAAGGCGACAACAAGGGAGGGCTTTAGCCCGACTAGCCCCAGCGTTTCTGAAAGAAACGAAGGGCGTAGCCATGTTCAAGCAAAGCGCAGAACATAGCCGCTGAAGCAGATGTGGCTTTTTCAACAGGCTGACCGCCGCGCAGCTGCGCGGCGGCTCAAGCGGCAGGAAAGCGAACGGCCCCTATTTTTGTTCCGCGGAGATGATCTCGTTATACGTTTTTTCGTCGAGCTGATATTTCTGGATCAGGAAGATCCCGGCAATGAAAATCACCGCGGGCACAGGCCCGATCAGCAGGCGGATGGTGAAGATCGACGCTCCGGTTTGCTCCGCCACGTTGGCGACAAAGCCTGCAAAACCCATCAGCAAACCCGAAACGGCCGCGGCCAGCGCGACGCCGACCTTGGAAAAGAACGTCCACATGCCGTAGTACGCGCCTTCCTTGCGGTTTTTGCTCTGAACGGCGTCAACCTCCACAACGTCGGGAAGCATGGCAAACGGCGGCACGTACCCAAACCCGATGCCCACGCCCGCGAATACCATCACGCACAGCGTAAAGGTCATGCCCAGCGTGTGCGCGAAGAAAAACATCAATAGGCAGCTCACGGTCAAGATGAGGAGCGCCAGCTGGTAGGTGCGTTTCTTGCCCAGGCGCTTGGCCACCAGTACGGACACGGGAACGCAGACCATCGCCACGCCCAGCAGCAGCAGCAAAGCGACGGTCGTCATGCCCTCGTTTTGGTAGATGTACTTGAAATAATACACCAGCATCGTTTGCACAAAGGTGATGCCCGTCAGGTTCAGGGTGTACACGGCGGCCAGCCGCATATACGTGGAGTTTTTGAATACAGCCAGAAACGTGGGCAGGAACTTCTCTTGCAGCTTCCCGGTGGGCGGCAGCGGCCGCTCCCGCACGTTTAGGAAGGTTAAAAGGATGGAACCCGCCATAATGAAACCAAACAAGAGCCCGACCACCGAGAAGCCCCGGTGCGGCTCGCCCACGAGGTTGACGATCGGCAGCACGATGCCCGCGCCCAGGATGGTGCCGATTACCGCAAAGCTGAAGCGGTAGCCGTTGAGCGTGGTGCGCTCCTGAAAATCCTTGGTCAGATCCGGCGTCAGCGAGCCGTAGGGAATGTTGACCACCGTGTAGGCGGTGTTCAACAGGCAGAGCACCAGCGTAGCCCAGAGGAAGCCCGCGGTTTGTGCGTTTGCAAAATCCGGCGCGGAAAAGAAGTACCAGCAGGATAAAAGCAGCGGCAGCGCGCCGAACAAAAAGTACGGCCGCCTCCGCCCCCAGCGGGAACGGGTACGATCCGAAATAAAGCCCATCATCGGATCGGTAACCGCGTCCCAGAATTTGCCCAGCAAAATCGCCGTACCGGCGAGCGCCGAGGCGATGCCTACGATATCCGTAAGGTAATAGAGCGTATAAAAGCCCATGGCGGTAAAAAACAAGTTGCCCCCCAGATCCCCGATACCAAAACCCAGCTTCACGCGCAGGGATAACCTTTGTTTGCCCTTGCCCGAACTCTCAGTTTTCTCCATTGTGAACCTCCTTGATGCAATCTAGAAATCTTCCGGCAAGCTCGTCGGTCAGCGCCTGCACGGTGCGCTTCGCATTTGCGTGGAATTGTGGAAGGCTTTGCGTAAGGTTCATCGCCGCGCCTGGCACAAGCACCGCGTTCTTGCGGATGGCGTGGGGGCGGTTGGTGATGTTGCCGCCCATCAGCCGGCAGGCGAGGTCATAAAGCGTCGTCACCGTTTCCACAATCCGATCAAACAGCGCGCCGGGCGGGCAAGCGGGGCCGAGATACGCGGGATCGTCGTAATTCATCAAATCGAACAGCTCCATATGCCGCATGGCAAACCACGCCTCGCCCGCGCTCCGGTCGGCCAGGGCCGCCTCCACCGGCGAGCGCTTCTCCGCCATGCGTTCGGGAACCACGCGGTCCCAGCCGGTCTGCCGCACGCGATACATGCGTTGCACGGGATCGTCGTTCCCGGGCTCGATTCCAAGAATGCGTTCGGCAACCGATAGCGCGAACGGCAGCAGCGCCGCCCACCGTTCGTGGCGCGCGGCGGCGTCCGCAGGGCCGGAGGCTATGGGTTCCTGCGGCTGGTAACCGTAGGTTTGTGTATAAAACGCTTCCGTGATCTGGAGCAGCCGGGTTTCGATCCGCTCAATTCGAGGCAGCAGGCTTTCAGGCGTCGCTCCGCGCGTATTTGGCGGGGGTTCCAGCCCGCAGAGCGCGTCGATTCGCTTTAGCGCCGCCAGAATTTTTGGGAAATCTTTGGTTTCATACCGATAATGCACGGAAAGCGGAAGCACCGTCACCTGTTCGGAGCGGCCCTCCTTTTCCAAATCGCGCGCGCACCAAAGGCCCAGGCGAACGGTGCCCTGCTCAATACGGGGCAGCGTTTCCGCGTGATAGGAAATCTGGCCTTCAGGCGCGATCCCCAGGGGATGGGGGCCGTTTTGCATCACGCCGCGGATGGCGTTGAGGCTTTGGGTGTCGATCTTGGTATGGTACACCGGCAGCGCGCCTACGCGGGGCAGAATGAACCGGATCACGGCGTCGCCCCAGAGCGCGACCGCGTAATCGTGCACCGGTCGCATGTGCAGCCGCCGCAAAAGGGGCGTGCCAAGCTTTTTGGCGCAGCGCGGCAACACGCGCTCCAGCACATGGAACAGCAGCTGGGGTTCATCTCCGTAGGGATGGCGGAACGCGAGGATCAGGCGCGTACGCCCCTGCTGAAACTCCCGTACAGCCTGCACGATTGCCCGCGCGTTGCGGATCTCGATTTTGCGGAACCGAAGCGCAAGCCGCAGGTACAGCCCGGAAATCTGCCGCCCCAAAAAAACAAGCGGCCCGCTGATTTTCGAAGGCGCAAGGCGCTTCCGCTTGCGGGCGGCAACAATCGGTTGGGCAACCAATGCAGATCGTCCCATAGGCACCTCCAGATTGGTTGCATTTTCGTCATTTTATACAAAGCGGCACAGGGAGTCAAGCGAAATCGGCGCCGCGGGCGCGTGTCCTCTGGGGCGGGCTTCCGGCTTTCCGCCAGGGTGATCGGCTTTGGCCGAACCGCAAACGCGGCTCCTCCGCCCGCAGAGGGGTGGAAGAGCCGCAAAATGAAACCGCAACCGCGCCTTTCCTTCGGCGGGCATGGTCGTTTATTCCTTCACCGCGCCCAGGTTGATGCCGGTCACGAAGTAGCGCTGGAGGATCGGGTAAAGGATCATAAACGGAAGGATCGCCACAATGACCGCGGCGTTTTGCACGGTGTTTTCCACCGCGCCGTTGTTGGCCTGCGGCAGGTCCGAGCCCATCATGATGGAGCGCAGCTTCATCTGGAAGTTATAGAGCAGTTCCTTGGTGATGTAGAGCTTATAGTTGGTGTAATCGTTCCAGTAGGCGACCGCGAACATCAGCCCGATGGCCGCAAGCGCGGCCTTGGACAGCGGCAGCACGATGCGCACGAACGTCTGCATGGGAGAACAGCCGTCCAGCGTCGCGGATTCGAACAGGCTTTGCGGGATGCTTTCAAAGAAGTTGCGCATCAAAACGAGATTATATACGTTGATTGCGGGCAGCAGGATGACCGACCACAGCGTGTTGGTGAGGCCGAGCTTGCGCAGCACGATGTAGGTGGGGATCATGCCGCCCTGGAAGATCATCGTAAACAGCAGGATGAAGGCAAGCAGCCCGCGCCCGGGCAACTCCTCCTGAATGAGCACATACGCCCCCAGCGTGGACAGCAAAAGCCCGATGGCCGTACCCGCGACGGTGGTAAGCACGGAGTTGATCAGCGGAATGTAGAGCGATTGGTTGGTGAATACCGAGGTATAGCCCGCGATGCCGAACTTCTCCGGAAACAGCTTCATGCCGTAGCCCGTGGTGAGGTCAAAGGAATCGACCAGCACCTTCCACAGGGGCAGCAGGATTAAAACGCAGAACCCCAGAAAAAACAATCCGTTCAGCAGCCTGAAAAGGCTGAACTTGCCCGCGGCGCCGGTTTTGCGGCGCTCCGGCGCGGCCGTTGCGACGGTTCTCATACTCCATCTCCCCCTTTCCTATACGATGCCCCGGCCCCGGACCTTTTTGCTGGCAACGTTGCAAAGCAAAACGAGAACCATGCCCACGATAGACTTGAACAGCCCCACGGCCGTGGTGTAACCGTAATCGGGGATGCCGCCGGAGTTGAAGGTCTGGTAATAAATATAGGTTTGCAGCACTTGCGCCTTATCCATCACCGCGTCGTTTTGAAGCACGAACGCGGATTCAAACAAATTCATCACTCTCGCGAGGTTTAAAATCAATACGGTCAATATGGTGGCGGACAGGGCGGGCAGCGTGATGTTAAGCATCTTGCGCCAGCGGCCCGCGCCGTCGATGGACGCGGCTTCGTACACGCCGGGATCAATGGAGCTGAGCGCCGCCATGAAAATGACCGTGCCCCAGCCCGTGTCTTTCCAGATATTGATCACATAGAACGACGGCGTCCACCACTGGGACTGCCCCAGGAAATAAATGCCCTTCTCCACGACGCCCAGCTTGACGAGCAGCTGGTTAACCAAACCGGCTGTCGTTGGCGAGAGCAGCATTTGGAAAACCGAGGCCGCGACCACCCAGGAAAGGAAATGCGGCAGATATAAAACGGTCTGCGCGAGCTTCTTGAGCTTCAGGCTGACCATTTCGTGCATCAGCAGGGAAAGCCCCACGGCAAGGCCCGTATTGAGCAGCAGTTTTACGATGCTCAGCTTCAGCGTGTTGCCGAAGGCCGACCAGAAATTAGGCAGCGAAAACAGCCTTTCGAAGTTCTTGAGCCCCACGAAAATCGGGTCTTTGATCAGGTTATACTTGGTAAACGCAAAGCGGATCCCGGCCATGGGCGTATAATAAAACACCATGACAAACGCCAGAACGGGCAGAAACATGATGTAAAACCACTTGTACCGCAGAATGCGGGCCGCCAGTGGTTTCCTGCGGACGGGTACCCTGGGTGTGGACGTGCTGAGCATGCTTCCTCCTCATGGTGTGCCGGAATCCCCGGAAGGGAAACAGTCGCCCCGAAAAACCCGAGACGACCGTTCCGCTTCCGGTGAATGTCCCTGATGACAGACGCGGAAAGGCGATTATTTGCCCAGCGCGTTGAGGGAGTCGACGATGGCGTTGGACCATGCCAGCCCGCCGTCGGCTTCAAACTTCGCCATCGCGTCCGCATAGGTCATTTCGCCCATGGCCACCTTGGCAACCAGCTCGTTTTTGAGCGTGGTCAGGTCGCCGTTGTACATGCTCATCTCTTCGGTGGTGGGCACGATGGTGGCCATCTTGGAGTTGTCGTTGAAGATCTGGGAAGCAAGCTTGGCTTCGGGCATCACGCTGTCTTCCATGGGATCGTAGTACCCATCCGCAAACCGCGCCAGCGCCAGCATCGGGTCGATATGGTTCTTGGTGTACGCGGTGCCGGCCTTCTCGAGGTTTTCCAGCATGTGGAACTGCCCGGCCTCATAGGTTTTGTCCAGAATGGTTTCGGCCGCCGTGCTCCAGTGCGTGCCTTCCACGCCGTAGGTCCAAAGCATCTGCATGTCGCCGCCGTCCAGCATGGTATCGATGAAATACTTGAACACGCCTTCGGGGTTCTCACACGCTGTGGTGATGCACCAGACCGGCGGGACGCGGTCATAATACTTGCCCACTTCCGCGATCGGGGGGATGGCGACCAGCGTGCCGTCGTGGCCGTTGGCTTCGAGGTTGGTTTTCAGGTTGGTGGCCCAGGTGCCGGCCCAATAGGTGAACAGGCCGGTGGTTTCGTCATAGTACTTGTTGCGGCAGTCCTTGGTGCCGTTGGTCAGCGTCGTGGGATCGATATATCCCTTGGCATACGCGTCGGCCAGCCGTTCCAGCGCTCCCTGCATGGCGGGCAGGGTGAAGCCGTCCACCCAGGTGCCGTCTTCCTGCTGGACGAAGAAGGGATACGCGTCCTGATAGAACTCCGGCAGATAGTTTACGAAGGGAGCTTCCGCGCCGATGAAGCCCGCGGCGGACAGCGCGTAGGTATCCGCGGCGCCGTCCCCGTCGGGATCCTGGTTGACGAACGCATCGCAAACCGCGAGGAACTCATCGTACGTGGTGGGAGCCGCCAGGCCGACCTTATCCAGCCACGCCTGCTTGATATAGGTAAGGCAGCCGTTGCCGCGCGTGGGGGCAAACCCGTACAGGCTTCCGCCGATCTTCAGGCCTTCGAATACCGTATCGCCCACGAAGCGGCCGGAATTCTTGGTGGCGCTGTTGTCCCAGGCTTCGGTCATATCCCACAGCACGCCTTCCGCGGCGTAGGAAGAATAATAGGTGGAGGAGAGAATGAGCACGTCCGGCCACTCGCCGGATGCGATCTGCTGCTGCATCACGTCGTAATATGCGTCGTGATCCGGCTGGATGATGACCAGATCCACGCCGGTCAGCTCTTCCCAGCGGGCTTCGAACGCATCACGCCCGTTGGTGGAGGTAACGAGGGTGGCGTCTACCATAATGGTAATCTGATCGGGTTTTACCACCTCGTCGGCGGCAAGGGCGGTGAAGGTGAACAGGGATAGCAGCATCCCCATCACCAGGGCAAAGGCGAGGAGTTTCTTCATGAGTGGACCATCCTTTCTGAATTTGGAATGTATGCCTTTTCATTTTCCGCCGCACGGAAGCGCGGCTTTCCATGCGCTGAGTATAGCATCGGCATTTTCCGGCACGCAAGATTCACATTTCATGCGGGGATCGTTTCTTGCGAATCGTACGGGAAGCT
>JAEWTC010000048.1 GCA_023459675.1 Bacillota bacterium
AGCGCAAAAAGCCGAAGCATACGGCCAGCGCCCAGCCTGCGCATAAGCTCCAGCGCGCGGGAAAGCGCGTAGGAAAGCAAAACGCTCTGCAAAAGCGCGAACAAAAGCACGCCCAGGTTATCGCTTGTAAACAACCGCCCGAAGCGGATCAGCCCGCCGAAGACCCACGTAAGCAGCACGGGGTGCCAGGTGGTCATCTGCCGCAGGCCGAACTGCATGGCCGCCATCTCCGCCATGTCCCAAATCACGGTGCCGGGGTAGAACACGACCAGGTATGGCGACCAGCACAACAGCAGAAGCCCCATCAGGAAGACCACCGGCCTGCGCCGGTACGCGCGCCCGATGCGGCCTGCGCCGAGGCGCGCCGCAAGCCCCCGCATGCGGCGTTCATCGCCCGGTGCCTTTTCCAGAAGGAAGCAGACAAGCGCCGCCGCGGCCGCCATCACCGCCGCCTGCCCCGCGATTTGCATTACGGCGATCCCCCACCGCCATACGGAGTTGAGAAACCCCCACGTATCATAAGCGAACAGCGTGCTGGCAAAGTAATTGACCGCGCCGAAGCACAGCCCAAGCAGGAGCTGGCCTTTGGAGATTTTTTTGACGAACCGAACGAATAGGTACCAAAGCCCCGCCAAAAGCGCCGCGTACAGCAGCCACGCGGGGGAAAACGCCGCGAGCGGCGCGTCGCTCACGCCCACATACCCGGCGGGGGATATGGTAAAGGCGAGCATGCTCAGCACGCCCGCCGCAAGGCTGACAAGGATGATCATTTCATGTCCTCGGGCCGCAGCGCCTTTAAGATGTTCAGGTTCACCTCAAACAGCTGCCGGTGCTTTTTCGCCACGGTATCCAGAATGATGCCGCACATCAAAAGCAATATCGCCAGCGTCGCCATCACGCCCGAAACGATCAGCGTGGGGAAGCGCGGCACCAGCCCCGTTTGAATGAACTCCGCCAGCACGGGGATGAACAGCACGGCCGCCACCGCCAACAGCAGCAGCGCGAGGATGCCGAAAAACGGCATCGGCCGGTATTCCTTGAACAGCCGGGCGATGGTCTTGAGCACCTTGATGCCGTCGGACACGGTGTTTAACTTGGAGGGGCTGTCCTCCGGGCGGTCGCGGTAGCCCACGGGCACGCAGGCCACGGAGAGGTTTTTGTCCAGCGCGTGGATGCTCATCTCGGTTTCAATTTCAAAGCCCTTGGAAAGCACGGGGAAGGACTTGACAAACTGGTAGCTGAACGCGCGGTAGCCGGTCATCAGGTCGGTAATCTTGCCGCCGAAAATGCGGTTCACCAGCCCGCGCACCACGCGGTTGCCGGTGTTGTGAAAGGGGCGCTTGTTTTCCGTGAAATACGTGGAGGACAGCCGGTCCCCCACGGCCATATCCACGTTCTGGTTCAGCACCAGCTCCACCAGCTCCCGCGCGTGCTCGGCGGGGTAGGTGTCGTCGCCGTCGATCATCAAATACGCGTCGGCGTCGATCTCCCGAAACATGGTGCGGATCACGTTGCCCTTGCCCTGCCGCCGCTCGTAGCGCACCACGGCGCCGGCTTCCCGGGCGATCGCGTCGGTGCCGTCCTTGGAGTTGTTGTCGTACACGTAAATCACGGCGTCGGGCAGCGCGGCGCGGAAGTCCCGCACAACCTTGCCGATGGTTTTCGCCTCGTTATAGCAGGGGATCAGCACTGCGGTTTTCATATTGCTACGGCTCCTTAGGCTTTACTGACGCTCCAATGCGCCTGCTCGATATCCAGATCCCGGTGCGTAACGGAGGCCTGCCAGCCTTCCTTGCGCAGAAACGCGCCGATGTTTTCGGCAATCGCAACGCTGCGGTGCGCGCCGCCCGTGCAGCCTACGGCGATCACCAGCCGGTGCTTGCCCTCGGTTACGTAGTGGGGCAGCAGGAACGAAAGCATGTCCTTGCATTTCACCAGAAACTCCTGGGTAACGGGGTTTCGGAGCACGAAATTCGCCACCGGCTCGTCCAGCCCCGTAAAATGCCCGAGCTCCTTGATGTAGAAGGGGTTGGGCAGAAAGCGCACGTCAAACACCAGATCGCCCCCGCGGGGAATGCCGCGCTTGAAGCCGAAGCTCATGATCTCAATCTGCAGCTGGGCGTTGTCGTCTGGAACGCTGACGATCTTGCGCATCATGTTCTGCAGGGTCTTTGCGTTCATCTCGGTACTGTCGATCAGATGATCGGCGAACTCCTTGAGCGGCTGCAGCATGATGCGCTCCTTGGAGATGGCCTCCTCCAGAGACTTGGTTTCCCCCGCCAGCGGGTGGTCCCGCCGCGTTTCCTTGTAGCGGTTGACCAAAATCTCGTCCGTCGCCTCGATGAACAGGGTGTCGATCAGGTAGCCCAAATTGCGTGCGTCCCGGATGATCTTGACCACGGCCATGGGATCGAAAAACTCGCCGGAGCGTACGTCCACGCCGATGGCGGCCATGGGGCGTTCCTGCAGGCTTAAATTGCACGCTTCCATGAAGCGGATCAGCATGGTGGGGGGGAGATTGTCCACGCAAAGCGCGCCCAGGTCTTCCAGCGTGCGCAGGGCAATGGTCTTGCCCGAGCCGCTTAACCCGGTGACGATCAAAAACCGCATGGCCTCTCCCTCTCTTTCGCGCGCCCGAACGCGCCCGTCAGTCCGAACCGATCACCTGTACTTCCGGTTCCAACAAAATGCCCGTTTCCTTTTGCACCACGGCTTGCACGTGCGCCATTAGCCGGAGATATTCCTGCGCGGTGCCCTGCCGGTCGTTGACCAGAAAATTCGCGTGCTTCTCGCTCACCGCAACGCCGCCGATGCGGTACCCCTTCAGCCCGCAGCTTTCGATCAGCTCCCCGGCAAACCGCCCGGGGGGCCGCTTGAAGGTGGAGCCGCAGCAGGGCACGGTCAGGGGCTGCTTTTCCCGCCTGCGGGCGTTCAGCTCCCGCATGGCCACGCGCACGGCGTCCTCCCGGCCCTTTTGCAAATGAAGCGTCGCCGTCAGCACGATTTCGTCCGTCAGGCGGCTTACGCGGTAGCCAAAGCCCATCTCCGCATGGGGATAGGTGATCAGCTCGCCCTGCCGCGTAACGCAGGTCACGCTCGTAACCAAATCGCCGATCTCCCCGCCGTAGGCCCCGGCGTTCATCCGCACGCCGCCGCCCACCGTGCCGGGGATGCCCGCGGCGAATTCCAGCCCCGTCAGCCCCGCGTCCGCCGCCGCCCCGGCCAGCGCCGTGAGCGCCGCCCCCGCCTGCGCGGTGAGGGAAAAGGTTTGCCCATCGATGGACGCGGGCTTGGAGATATCCGCAAAGCGGTTTCCCACGCGCAGCACCAGGCCGCGCACGCCGCCGTCTTTGACCAAAACGTTGGAGCCGTTGCCGATCACGTACACCGGCACGCCGCGCCGCGCCGCAATCTGCAGCACCTGCGCCGCCTGGCTTACGCTTGACAGTTCCACCAAAACGTCCGCCGGGCCGCCGAGCTTCAGGCTCGTGTACCGGCTCATGGGCGCGTCCGTAACGAGATCGCCCTTGGGTACGGCAAGGCGCAGAGCGCTCCATAACTCCGCTTTCTGCCTGTCGTCCATGCCGTTTCCTCCCGTGCCCGCGGCCCGCACGGCTGCGGAAATCCGCGCGGCGGTCCTACCCTGAATTGTATCCTATTTCCATAAATGTGTCAAAGAAAAGGCCGCGCCGGCTCGGCTTGCGCCGGATGGGAGCTTTTACGCAGCTTTTACACCGTTTGCGCGGCGTGTTTACCTTGCCCCGCTATAATCGGCAGTGCGAGGCTTGCAAGAAAGCGGGTGAGGCTGTGAATAACCGTCGGGGCAAACGTCTGGGCGCCGCCCTGCTTTGCGGCCTGCTGCTGTTTTTTGCCGCAACGCCGCCCGCGCTGGCGGAAACCGAGAAAACCGCGGCGGTTTCCGGCATGGTGGCGGACGATGCAGGGCTTGGGCTGGTTTCGCAGGTGATTTTCACCGGCGACGGCCTGCTCAGGCGCGTGAATACCGACATGCTGGGCCGCTTTTCCCTGCGGCTCCCGCTGGGCACATATACGATGGAGATCACCAAGGGCTCGGAGTACGAACGGCTGACCGTGCCGGTGAACGTTGCCGACCGCAAGGCCAAAACCCTCGGCGCCTACACGCTGGAACGGCTGTATGCAACCGATTGGCTCGCGGGCGACCTGCACCAGCACAGCGTGTATTCCTTCGACGGTAAAAACAGCCCGGCGGAGATCGTGCTCAGCGACCTTGCCGCGGGGCTGTCCTTCGGCGTGCTGACCGACCATAACGACGTGCGGGGCAACGCGGAATACCTGACCGCCGCGCGCTACGGCTTTCTGCCCGTCGCGGGCGTGGAGGTGACCACCGACCGCGGGCATTTCAACGCGATCCACTGCAACGTGCCCATCGACTGGAGCACCGCAAACGGCGCGCAGGACGTTTCCCGCATCATCGCGGCGGTACGCGCCGTGCCGGGCGCGCTTGTGCAGATCAACCACCCCACGCGCACGGAGTTCCCGTTTGTGGATACGGCTCTAACGCCGCAGTTTGACCTGTATGAGCTGTGGAACGGCAAGCGCGCCGCGCCTTATGTGGAGGGCGAGCCCAACGCGCTGGCCCTGAAGGAATGGTTTGCCCTGCTCAACGAAGGGCTGTTCCTGCCCGCCACCGCCGGTTCGGACAACCACGATATCGACGGCAACCTCCTGTTTTCTTCCGCCGAAAGCGCAGCTCCCGACGCGCTTTACTACCTGACCTCCATGTACTCGGGCATGCCGCGCACCTACGCGTACGCGCCGGAAAAGACCGTGGAAGCCGTGCTGGCCGCGCTTTCGGCAGGCCATAGCTTTCTAACCAACAATCCGCTTGCGTACTTCACCGTAAACGGCGCGATGCCGGGCGAAGCCGCCCCGGCGGGGGATTGCCTGCTGCGCGTGCGGCTGCAATCCAACCGCGGCCTTACCAAGTACCGCATTTATGTCAACGGCGAGCTTTGGCTGGAGGAAGCGGTCGCGGGTATGGAGGTAGACGCCACACACAGCGTTTCGCTTGCCGCCGGAGACTGGGCGGTGCTGATGGCCTTGGGAGAATTCGGGGATTGCGCCATCACCAATCCCGTTTTCATAAAGTAAAGTTTGAGGAGGGTTTCCCATGAACTTAAAACGGCTTGCACTTCTCGTATGCCTTGTTTTGCTCTGCACCCTGCCCCTGGCGGGCGCCTTGGCCCAAACCGCGCCCGCGGGCACGGCGGTTTACGTGGGCGAAAGCGCCGCTGTCACCGCCGTTACCCTGCGCGTAGTAACGCTGGACGGCGAAATTCTGTTCGACGGCCCCGTGCTGGTGGTGGACGGCCAACCCACCGTGTATATGGCGCTGCTCGCCGCCGCGGACGCCGCGGGCCTGACGCTGGACGTTTCCGGCGATACCGCGGACACGATGTTTCTAAACGGCGTCAACGACCTCGTATCCGAAAACCCGGCGTTTTGGATGTACTACGTCAACCGGGAAATGGCGGCGCTGGGCATGGGCACGCAGCCGGTTGTACAGGGCGACCTGGTGGAGTTCATCTACGGCGATTATAACGTTGGCTATCAGGACGTGCAGGCAAACTGACCGTTTCCTTCCCGCGCCGGCAGCCTTCCGCGCCTCCCTTTGCGGCGGCGCGGGATTTTTTTACGGATCGCCACGGACGCGGGATGGTTCCGCGCCCCAATACGTTCGTATGAATGTCGGGAGAACGGAACGCGCGGGGCGCGCGCCCGGGCCCGCAGGGAACGCCGCAGGCGGCAGGGGGAACGGGAACGCCGCTCCCCGAAACGCCCGAAGGACGAACCCGGAAAAGAGGGTACTATGAAACGATTTTTGCTTCTTCTGCTCGCCTGCGCGCTGATGACGGTTTGGTTCGTTCCTTCGGCGCTTGCCGCCAAGGATTACGGCGCCGCCGTGGTGGACGGCAAAACCGCGAACCGCGTGCACCTGCGGGCATCCGCCTCGCAAAAAGCCGCTTCGCTCGGGCTTTTTTACACGGGCACCGTGGTACGGTGCGGCTCCAGCCTGAGCACGGAATGGGTGAAGGTGACCGTCGGCAGCCAGACGGGCTATATGCTCGCCAAATACCTGGCGACGGGCGACAGCCAATATACCGTGGTTTCCAAACAGCCCTCGGCCACGATCCAAACCAAACTCGCGGGCAGCTGGGTGAACCTGCGCGGCGGGCCTTCCCTGCAGGCGGCGGTGCAGGGGCGGGTGAAGGACGGCGAAACCGTGACCGTGCTCGGCGAGACCGCCGACCACTGGTTCTACGTCCGCGCGGGCAATTCCACCGGCTATGTGACCGGCAAATACCTGCGCGCCGGAGGCGCGGCGCCCCGGGCGAAGGATTACGAGATGCTTTTCTATACGCCCACCAAGAGCATCCGCATCCAGTACCCGCGGTTTACGGGCGCGAATATGGACGCGCTCAACGGCGTGATCCTCTCCCAGGTACTCCAGATGGTTACCGCAACGGCCGGCGTCACCATGGATTACCAAGCCGCGGTGACGCTAAGCAACAGCAAGATCGTAAGCATCGTCATCTGGGGCTACAGCAACGTGGACGGCAGCGCCCACCCGTATACCGATCTGTTCGCCTTCAATATCGACCTGTCCACACTCCGGCTGATCCGGTTTACCGATCTGTACGCGGTCAACGCGGATTTTGAGAAGGTCTTTTTCCAGAAAGCGTATTTCCCGACGAACCCCGTAACCTCCTATGCGGCGGAAACGTTCCGGGATATGCTCAAGCTCCAGACAGCGGAATACGAAGGCGTCAGCCCGTTTGGCGCGCAGAGCCTGCCCGCGGTGTACTGCTTCCTGAAACCAAACGGCATCGTGCTCAGCATGCCGGCTGTGCACGCCAGCGGCAGCGACCATCTAGAAGCGGAGCTAAGCTATACCGACGTCCAGCCGTTCTACCGCCTGTCCCAGAAATACTGGGTGGACTAAACCCAACGCCATACGGAAAACGCCGCCCGAAAGGCGACGTTTTTGGCATATGCAAAGCGTTGCGGCCGACCGTTTACACGCTCAGCTCCACCGAACCGGAAATCTCCCCGCGGCAGCGCTCCAGCAGCGGATCGACCACGGTTTGCACGAACGCGTCCACCTGCGCGGCGCTGCGGCCGGTGTACAGGGCGGGGTCCAGCAGCGTATCCAGCTCCTCCCGGGTGACGCCGAACGCCGGATCGGCGGCGATACGCGACAGCAGATCGTTGGCCTCCCCGTCTTCCTTCACCCTACGCGCCGCGGCCTGCGAATGCACGCGGATTTTCTCGTGCAGCTCCTGCCGGTCGCCGCCCTTTTTCACCGCGTCCATCAATATATTCTCCGTCGCCATGAACGGCAGCTCCGCCAGCAGGCGCGCGCGGATCATTTTTTCGTACACCACCAGAGAGCTGGTCACGTTCATCAGGAGGTTCAAAATCCCGTCCGTCGCCAAAAACGCCTCGGCGACGGCAAGGCGGCGGTTAGCGCTGTCATCCAGCGTCCGCTCAAACCACTGCGTGCCCGCGGTGACGGCGGCGTTTAACTGGTCCACCATCACGAAGCGGCTCAGGGCGGTGATGCGCTCACTGCGCATGGGGTTGCGCTTGTAGGCCATCGCCGAGGAGCCGATCTGCTGCTCTTCAAACGGCTCTTCCATTTCCTTGAAGCTCTGCAAAAGCCGCAGGTCGTAGCTGAACTTGCTGGCCGTCTGCGCGACGCCCGAAAGCGCCGAAAGCACCTGAAAATCCACCTTGCGGCTGTACGTTTGCCCGCTGACGGGCACCACCTGCGCAAAGCCGAAGTCCGCGGCGATATCTTTTTCTATTTGGTCGATCTTCTCCCCGTCGGAAAGCAGCTCCCAGAAGCTGGCCTGCGTGCCGGTGGTGCCCTTGGAGCCCAGCATCGCAAGCGTGGACAGCCGGTACTCGATCTCCCGGATATCCATCACCAGCTCGTTCATCCACAGGGTGGCGCGCTTGCCCACGGTGGTGGGCTGGGCGGGCTGGAGGTGCGTGTAGGCAAGCGCGGGCAGGCTTTTGTATTGCAAAGCGAAATCCCGCAGGTTTTGAAGCGCCCGCAGCGCCTTGCCGCGCAGCAGCGTGAGCCCCTGCTTCATCACGATGAGATCGGTATTATCGCCCACGTAGCAGCTGGTCGCTCCCAGGTGGATGATGGGCTTGGCCAGCGGGCATTGCAGGCCGTAGGCGTAGACGTGGCTCATCACGTCGTGCCTAGTTTCGGCCTCGCGGCGCTGGGCGTCCTCGTAATTCACGTCGTCCGCGTGCGCTTCCAGCTCCACAATCTGCGCGTCCGTTATCGGCAGACCCTGCTTCTGCTCGGCTTTCGCCAAACTGATCCACAGCTTCCGCCAGGTTCTGAACTTATTGTCGTCCGAAAACACGAACTGCATCTCCGGGCTCGCGTACCGGGCGGAGAAAGGACTCACATAGGCGCTGTGATGATCTTGCATGGGGAAACCTCCTAGCTGCTTGGACGAGTTAAGAATGAGGAATGAGGCATCCGAGGAGAGTGTGTGCCCTGTGGGCACTTCAGCAAAGCTGAAAACGAACTAAGGATGGGAGGTTTGACAGAGCATTGCGACTGGCAAGGAGCAAGGCGACAATCAAACCGAGTGGCAATGGCGGAAAGATTGCTCCGCAATCTCATCATATCACGAATAAAACAGGAAAACATCACCATCAACGATCAGTAAAGTACACCATTCATTTCATTCTATTTCATTTCCCGGTTGCGCAAGCAACCGT
>JAEWTC010000049.1 GCA_023459675.1 Bacillota bacterium
CAATTATAGAACTCGCCAAACGTCAGGCGGCGCGTTTTGCGCGCACTTGAAAGCCCCGCTTGAGCGGCTTGCCGAAGTAATATAGCACAGAAACCGGCGTAAGTCAAACAGAATTTACGGGAAACGCGGGAAACGGCTAGAGCTTCGCGGGGTGATCCACCGTGCGCTCGTTACGCACGTTGCCGGTGTTCAGGGTCGTTTTCGGTTCGATCAGCAGTACGTGCGCCTCCCGCTCCGCCACGGGCATATGCTCCGTGCCTTTCGCAATCACCAGGCACTCGCCAGCGCGCAACAGCACGTCCCCCGTGCGGAAGCGGATGGTCAATTCCCCATCCAACACCAGAAACATCTCGTCCTCATCGGCATGCGTGTGCCACAGAAATTCGCCCTTGAGCTTGGCAAGCTTTACGCAGGTATCGTTGATCTCGCCGATGATTTTCGGACTCCAGTGCTCCGAGATCTGTGAAAGCTTTTCCGCCAAGTTGATCTTTTCCAAGGCTTCCAGCCTCCTTTACGCGGGTACGCGGCGCGGCCGCGGGCGGCCTCAGCCAAGGGTCACGCGCACGGTAACCGGCATGGTCGTTTTCACGCCGGGCAGGGATACGTGCAGGCCTTGGGCGTCCCGCGTCCAAACGGGTTTTGCCTGGCCCAGAATATCCACGCCGGCGATGTTCCCCGCGAACACCGGCAGGCGGGACGCATCGTGCTCCGCCAGCGAACGGATCACCACCCGGCCGTCCTCCGGCCAGCGCAGAACGATGGCGTAGAGGTGGCTGCCCCGTGTGGTGAAGCGGATGTCCTCGGAGGTAAATACGGTATCCTCGCCGTCTGTAAACTGGCCTTCGGGGGTTTGGGTAGGCCCTTCGCCGGACTTGCGCCACACCGTGGTATCGTAAATCGCCTCGCCGTTATCCTTGAGCCACTCGCCTATTTTGAGCAGCACCGCCCGATCCTGATCGGAGATGGTTCCGTCCGCCTTGGGGCCGACGTTTAGCAGCAGCACGCCGTTTTTGGAAACGATGTCCGCCAGGTCGCGCACAATACTTTCGGGCGATTTGAAGGTGTTGTTCTCCGTCCAGCACCAGGAGTTGCGCGCGATGGCCGTATCGGTTTGCCAGCGGAAAGGCTGCGCCTGGGCGAACTTCCCGCGCTCGATATCCACGGTAGCCGTGCCGAACGCAAACGCATCGTGTTTGTAGCAGATGGTAACTTCCTCGCCCCATTCGTGCGCGCGGTTATAGTAGTAGGCGGCGAACTTCTTGAGATAGGGTTTCACGGCGCTGTGGAGAATCCACCAGTCGAAGTACAGGAGCTTGGGCCGGTAATTGTCCACAATCTCGCAGCAGCGCAGCAGCCAATCCTCCAAAAACTCCGCGGTCGGCGCCGGCTGGCTGAACTGGTCCTGCAGGTCGCCCTCGGGCATGGAAGGCCAATAGAAATCCCCCAGCTGCAGGGGTTCGTGGATATCGCTTGCGAACTCCTTGCCGTGGCCCATGAAAAACCAGTGCTCCACCCGGTGCGACGAAGCGCAGTTGATGAGGCCATGTTTATGGAATGCCGCGGTCAGCTCTCCCAGCACGTCGCGCTTGGGGCCCTTCTCAAACGCGTTCCAGTGGGAAAGCTCGCTTTTGTACATCTGAAAACCGTCGTGGTGTTCCGCAACGGGAACCACGTATTTCGCCCCGGCCTTTTGAAACAGCTCCGCCCAGGCGTCCGCCTGAAAATGGGGCGCGGTGAACAGCGGTATAAAGTCCTTATAGCCGAACTTCGCGTGCTCGCCCCAGGTTTCCACATGATGCTGAAACTCCGGGCTTCCCTGCATATACATGTTGCGCGGGTACCACTCGTTGGCGAACGCAGGCACGGCGTACACGCCCCAATGGATGAAAATGCCCAGCTTGCCGCGGTACATCCACTCCGGCATCTGCCGCCCCGCAAGAGAATCCCAATGATCGTGATAGGGCCCTTTTTGGACGACGGTATCAATCGTCCGTAAATATTCCTGACGGTTCATAGGTACCTCCGCATCATTTCATTGACGAATATCTATCATTATATAACGAAGCGAAGGGATTTCAACCCAAACGGCCGGAAACGCGCACATTTTTCGGCGCTTCCGGTTCGGGTTTGCCCGTGCAGGCATGAACCCTGCGGGCTGCCGCACCGGCGCCGATTGCTCTTGCGTAACGGAAATCGAAGGGCTATACTGACCGTAAACCGTGAACACCCGCACATAAAACGCCGGATCCAGCGTTGCGCCGAACCGGCGCGAGCCCGTAATATGCGCACCAAGCACGCATCGCCCTCCGCCTTCTCCCGGCGCGGAGACGGCGCAACGGGAAATACTGCATTTCCACACACATACCCTGCCAGCGCCGCCGCGGCGCAACCGCCTTTAAGGAGGAAGTACACATGGTTTGGAAGACCGCAGTCAGAACGTTTGCCGTCATTCTGGCGCTGATGCTGGCCGTAACGGCCGCCGCCGCAGGGTTTGATACCCAACGCGTTTCCGGGGTGGATTTCGGGGAGTTTGGCAGGCAGGCCTATGCCTATCTGCAATATATCGACGAAAATCTGCCCGACCGCGATTGCATTGAGGGCGAAGATACCGAGGATGCGATTGCGTGGATCGTATCCGAGCTGGAAGCGGCGGGATATGACGAAGATCAGATATCGGTGGAAGATTTCACCTTTGAGGACGAGGAAGAGGACGAGTATACCGCGCAGAACATCGTCGTCACCCTTCCCGGACGAGCGGAAACCCAGATCATCGTAGGCGCGCATTACGACGGCACCGGCGCGGGCGATAACGGCTCGGGCGCCGCGCTGCTGCTGGAAACGGCCTGCCGCCTTGTGCAGGGAGAGGAACTTGCGCAAACGGTTGTGTTCATCTTCTTTGGCGCCGAGGAAAACGACACGGACGGCTCCGCCGCTTATGCCGACCGGATGACGGACGAGGAGATTGAAAACACGGCGTTTATGATCAACATGGATTCGATCGTTGCGGGCGATTTCTGTTACCTGTACGGCGGCGTTGCCGATTTCCGCAATCAGCGCGTTGAAGCGCTGGACGCTTTTCACAAGGTGTTTGCCATCGGTGAGCGGCTTGGCCTCGGGCTGCACACGCAACCCTGGACGTTTGAAAACCCCGCGCCGGGCTTCAAGGTACCGGATTATCCGTCCCCCTCGGTGGGCGACTGGAGCGACCATATTTCCTTCGCGGAGCGCGGCGTTCAGTACGTCTATTTCGAAGCGAGCAACTGGGAAATCCCCGGCCCGGACCGCCAGTACGACGGGGACAGCGAAACCGCGGACGCCGGCAGAATTATGCACACGGATAACGATACCGTAGCGCGCATCGAAGCGCTGTTTCCGGGTCGGATTTTGTACCATTTGCAGGTGTTCTCCCTGCTGCTCCACACCGTGCTGACCGAAGAATAAGGCGCAGGGAGCGGCGCAGAGCATGGTGCGGTGTGCGGGTTGGGAGTATATTTCAATCGCGGTCATGGGCGGTGTATGTTTGCGATCTGCAGGATGTGCGGCAGGGACTTTTTTAAGGTACAGCGCCCACCGGACAGACACGGTGTGTGCTCTTCGCGGGATGCGCGGCCGACTTTTTCCAAGGCACAACGCCCTACCCCTGCGAAGGTATATGCGGTGTTTACCCTTCGCAGGATACACGACTGGGGCTTTTCTCAAGGACAACGCATCACGGACAGATGCGAAGTTTGCGCTTTGAAGGATGCGCGGCAAGGGCTTTTCATGGCACAACGCACCATGGGCAGATGCATAGCACACGCTTCGCAGGATGTATGGCAAGGGTTGCGGGTTTCCTGTCTGTTTTCCTCCCCTGCGGCAGCGTTCAGTCTTTGATCGCATTTAACCCTCCATGCCGGGCACGCGGCAGGGCGTTGAGATGGGCCTGCTCATCCCACTCTACGGAAAATTGAAAAGATGATCCCCGCCTGTTGCATTTCAATAAGTCACCTGCTATAATAGGGAAGCTGTTTTGAACCTTCCAAACAGCATGTGGGCTCGTAGCTCAGCTGGATAGAGTGTTTGACTACGAATCAAAAGGTCGTGGGTTCGAATCCCGCCGGGCTCACCAAACGAAGAGGCACCCATTCGGGTGCCTTTTCGTTTGTACGTTTAAAAAGGAGCGAATCCTGCTAAACATCTGCAAGCGGAAGCCCTAAAGGCGCTGCGAATTTCAGCCGCAGGCTTGCATATGTTGGATGATCCCCAAACGTTCTCAGCCTTCGTTCTCGTAAATCGCGGTTACTTCCGCGATATAAACGAAGTGGTAGTCGATTTTCGGGTACATCGCGCGGCAGAGGGCGGGATCCATGAATTTGTCGCGGCGGATCTGGTCGCGGTACAGTTTCCGGCAGACGAGCACGGTTTTGCCCTCCGCGAAGGTGGGCTGGCCCTCCACCGTTTCCACGTGAAAGCCGACCTCGGCAATCTTATCGCCGTCGCGGCCGGATTTTGATCCAAGCACGTTGAGCGCGCCTTTATGACCGTCAAACAGGGTGACCGTAAAATACTCCCCCGCGTCCACAAAATCGCGCGTGTAGCGCTGCGGGCGGATGTAGACGGTCACCACGTTCTTGCCCCACAGCACGCCCAGGCCGCCCCAGCTCGCGGTCATCGTGTTCACAACGCCGCCCTTCGCCGCGCTGATCAGCGTCCATTGTTTCCCGATCGCCTCGAAGGGTTTCAGGGAAAAGGTTTCGATCTCTACCTTCTGAAAACTCATAGATAACGGCTCCTTCCGTTTTTCAAGTGCCCGCGGGCAGGCCGAGCCCGGTTTGAAAACCGCCAGGCGGCGCACGCCCGCTTTGTATGCATTCATCTTACCACGGGTATCCGCCGCCTGTACAGAGGCGGTGCTCCTTGTGCGCGCTGATACGTGATACTATCCGCGTATCCCCCGCCTGTACAGAGGCGGCTCGCCGGGCTTCCGCGCGCAAGCCCAATCCAAAATCATAGTCGGTTGCCTGATGGTAGTATTCCATGTCACGAACACGCACCTTTAAGCACCGTTTGATCCATTGACACGCGCTGACCGCACCCGCTATACTGTACGGTAAATGGCTTGTTAGAAGCGCTCATCTCATATCAGCACAAGGTTCCAGGCGGCTATTACCTGGAAAACGCTGTAAAATACGCGGAGGGTTTTATGATTGCCAAATGGAAGCAATGGTTTTGCCTTGTTCGCTCCAAAAATCCCGCGCGGTTCATTTTGTATTGCATCGGGCTGTTCAACCTGTTTGTGCTGGGCGTTTTTACATTAATCATTCTTGTGGTGCAGC
>JAEWTC010000050.1 GCA_023459675.1 Bacillota bacterium
CCACAGCCGGTACACCACGTCGTAATCCTCAATCCCCATGGGGCGTATCGTACATTCCTTCGGGGTTTCCATCCGGTACCTCGTTTTTTCAGGGCCAATCTTTACCCGCGAAACCAATTGAATCCGCTATGGATCCAGCCGCATCCAGAATGCCCGCAATGAATCCGCACCGAAAACCATCAAAGCGAATGAAGCGCGGTGCGAGGCCACAAAGCACAACAACGCAAATCGGCCTTTTCATTCAAGCTACTTACTGCCGGCTCAAAAGGCGTGAGATGCGAGGCGGCAAGGAGGATTTGAGCTGAGCTTACTCACTTTGTAAGTGATGCGAAAATCCGACGTAGCCAACAAAGCAGGTCACGTCTTTTCAGCCGGCAGATTTGCCGTGGCAGTGCTTGTACTTCTTCCCAGAGCCGCACGGACACGGCTGGTTCCGCCCCACGGCGCCGGGCTGGCTTTTATCGGTGGGCGCGCCGCCCTGCTTTGCCTTCGCGCCTTGGGCAACGCTGTTCTTACCGGCGAAGCCTTCCTGCAGCTTTGCGGTATCCACGGCCTTGCGGCGCTCGGGCAAGCGCTCCACGCGGCTTTGGTACAGGCGGCGAAGCGCGTCCTCCCGGATCTGGTAAACCATGTCGTTGAACATGTCGTAGCTTTCCATCTTGTATTCCTGCACGGGGTTGCGCTGGCCGTAGGCGCGCAGGCCGATGCCGTTCCTCAGGTCGTCCATCGCGTCGATATGGTCCATCCAGTGCCGGTCGATGGCGTTTAGGAGCACGACACGCTCAAACTCCCGCATGTCGATGCCCAGCTCGGATAGCGCCTTCTCGCGCTCCTCGTAGAAGGATACGGCGTCCTGATAGAGCAGCTCCTCCAGCTCCGAGGCCTTTTCCATGGTATCCAGCCGCTGGGCGTACTTTTTCACGTCCCCGGGCTTCAGGCACAGCCGCTCCAGGTACTCCGCCGCGTCGTCCAGGCTCCAGTCGTAGCTGCCGTCGCCGGTGAAGTTGCGCTTCCCGGTGGCCTCGACGGTGTTTTTGATCATGCCGATCACCGTTTCGCGCATGTTATCGCCCTTTAAGATCTCGCCGCGCTGGGTGTAGATGAGCTCGCGCTGCTTGTTCATCACGTCGTCAAACTCCAGCACCGACTTGCGGATGTCGAAGTTGCGGCCCTCGATGCGCTTCTGGGCGTTCTCGATCTGCTTGGTGAGGATGCCCGCCTCCAGCGGTTCGTCGTCCTTGAGGCCGAGGCGCTCCACCATGGGGGTGATGCGTTCGGACCCGAACAGGCGCATGACTTCATCTTCCAGGGAGATGAAAAACTGCGAGGAACCCGGATCGCCCTGACGGCCGGAGCGGCCGCGCAGCTGGTTGTCGATGCGGCGGCTTTCATGCCGTTCCGTGCCGATGATGTGCAGGCCGCCCAGCGCGATCACGCGCTCGTGCTCGGCGTCGGTCTCCTTTTTGAAGGCCCGGAAATACTCCTGATAGGTCTTGCGCGCGGCAAGCACCTCTTCGGGCACGTTTTCGTTATGCCCGATGGCTTCCATAATCAGCTCTTCTTCCAAACCGTCCTGGCGCATTTTGCGCCGCGCCAGAAAGTCCGGGTTGCCGCCCAGCAGAATGTCCGTGCCGCGGCCGGCCATGTTGGTGGCGATGGTCACCGCGCCCACCGAACCGGCCTGCGCCACGATTTCGGCTTCCTTCTGGTGGTTTTTAGCGTTGAGCACCTCGTGGGGAATGCCGTGGCGCTGGATGAGCTTGGACACCAGCTCCGACGTTTCCACGTTCACGGTGCCCACCAGCAGCGGCTGCCCCGTTTGGTGGCGGCGGATGATTTCCTGCACGACGGCCAGAAACTTCGCCTTCTGGTTTTTATACACGACGTCGTTCAAATCCTTGCGGATCATGGGCATGTTGGTGGGAACCTGCACGACGTCCAGGTTATAGATGCCCTGGAACTCCTCTTCCTCGGTCTTGGCGGTGCCCGTCATGCCCGAGATCTTCTTGTACATGCGGAAGTAGTTCTGGAAGGTGATGGTAGCGAGGGTTTTTGATTCGCGGTTGACCTTGACGTGCTCCTTGGCTTCGATGGCCTGATGCAGGCCGTCGGAGTAGCGCCGCCCGATCATCAGGCGGCCGGTGAACTCGTCCACGATCACGGCTTCGCCGTCCTGCACGACGTAATCCACGTCCCGCTTCATAATGGCGTGCGCCTTCAGGGCGTTGAGGATGTAGTGGTAGAGATCCGCGTTGTCCAGATCGGCGATGTTTTCCACGCCGAAGGCCTTCTGCGCCTTCTCCACGCCCTCCTCGCTCAGGGACACGGCCTTTTCCTTCTCGGCTACGGTATAGTCTTCCTCGACCTTCAGGCGGCTGACGAAGCGGTCCGCCTTCTCGTACATGTCGGTGCTTTCCTCGCCCTGGCCGGAGATGATCAGCGGGGTGCGGGCTTCGTCGATCAAAATGGAGTCGACCTCGTCCACAATGCCGAACACGTGGCCGCGCTGCACCCTGTCCTTATCGCGGATGACCATGTTGTCGCGCAGGTAATCAAAGCCCATTTCATTGTTGGTGCCGTAGGTAACGTCCGCGGCGTAGGCGGCGCGGCGCTGGTTGTTGTCCTGCCCGTGGGTGATAATGCCCACGGACATGCCCATGAAGCGGAAGATGTTGCCCATCCACTCGCCCTGAAAACGCGCCAGATAATCGTTGACGGTGATGATGTGCACGCCCTCGCCCGTGAGCGCGTTGAGGTACGCGGGCAGCGTGGCGGTGTGGGTTTTGCCTTCGCCGGTTTTCATTTCGGCGATGCGCCCCTGGTGCAGGCAGACCGCGCCCATCACCTGCACGGGGAACAGGCGCTTCTCGTCCACGCGCCAAACCGCTTCGCGGAACGCGGCAAACGCGTCGGGCAGGAGGTCGTCCAGCGTTTTGCCGCCGGCAAGCTGCGCTTTGAACTCCGCGGTCTTCGCGCTTAACTGCGCGTCGGTCAGCGCCTTGTATTCGTCTTCCTTTTGCAGCACCTGGCCTGCAATCTTTGAAAGCCTCTTCACCTCGGCCTCGTTGGACTGGCCGAACATCTTTTTAACGATATCTAGAAACGACACGTTTTTATACTCCTTTACGGTGCGGTATGCGAAATTAGGCGGCACGGTGCGCCAAGGAGAATTATACCATGTTTCCAACCGCAAAGACAACCGGCGCGGCCGCCGGGCGCAAGTTGACATTTTACCCTCCATCGTCCATACTGAGCCGTATATTCTGCAAGAACGGGAAGGATACTGTTTGACGCTTTTACGCCGTATTTGCTCGATTTGCCTGTGCGCGCTCTGCCTACCGGTTTTCGCCGCTGCCGAGCCGTTTGAGCATCCCTTTCCCCAAGCGCTGCAGGTGCGCGTGGAAACCCGGACGCGGGCGCTTGCAACCGGCGCGGAAGTAAACGTAGACGTTCCCGTAACGAGCCTTGCGAGCGTGAACCAGGCCTTAAGCGATGCGGCGGACGCTTTGCTTGCCCAGGTACAGGCAGTTCCCAGCACGCGGATCGACATGCTGGCCACTTACCGCGTATCCGGCACGAAATGGGCGGGGTTTCTGCTCCTCGGCCGGGCTGTGACGGAAAGCCCGGGCGCCAACGACGCCATTACCGTAGAGATGACCGACGCGATGGCGTACGCGGTCCAAACCTACGATATGGAAACCGGAGCCGCGCTGACGCTTGCGGACGTGTTTGCCAAGGACAGCGCCGCGTGGACGAAAATAGAAGAAGCGGCGTACCGGCTGCTGCAAAGCTTTTACCCCGACGAGCCCCGGGACGAAGCCGTTTTGCAGGCGATGGCGGCGCGGGAAGCGCTGGAAACAAGCGCGTTTCTGCCCTGCGCGGGGCAGCTGCTGGTGCCGTTTCCCCTGCAGCGGCTCCTGCCCAGCCACGCGCAGATTGCCTATTTGAAACTGCCCTACCCGGATTACCGTACGCTGATGCGCCCGCAGGCCATGCTGCAAACCGATAACTCCACCCGCCCGATGATCGCGCTGACGATGGACGACGGGCCTTCCCGGACGTTTACCGGGGAAATTCTCGCGGGGCTTGCGCGTTACGGAGCCGGCGCCACGTTTTTCTGCGTGGGCAGCGCCGTTGTCCGCCAACCGGACTTGGTACGCCGCGAGATGGATTTCGGCTGCGCGGTTGCCGCGCATTCCATGACGCACAAAAACCCGTGGGAGCAGTCGCTGAACGATATGCTTTCGGAGGTGGACGAGCAAAAGGCACTGTTTACGGCGGTAACGGGGCTGCCCGTTTCCCTGCTGCGGCCGCCCGGCGGCGACCTGAAAACCTACGTTTACCGCAAAATCGGCTGGCCGCTGATCCGCTGGACCAAGTCCTTAAGCGACACCGGAGACGGCAACGCGCAGGCGCTCGCCTTCCGTGTGACCCGAAACGCACTACACGGGGATATCTTTCTGATGCACGACATCCGCGAAAAAACCGCGCAGGCGGTGCCTATCTTCCTGGAAGCGCTCGTAGAGCGCGGGTTTATGTTTGCCACGGTGGACGAGCTTTTGTACCTCAACGGAATTACCCCGCAGCCAAACGTTGCGTATTACGACGGCCTCGGGCAGAAAACGTATCCCAAGTAAGCGCGCGCATCCGAACGCCGAAGCCCGCGTGCCGCGGTTTGTGTAGCGCAATATTTGTAAAAACCGCTTTTTTTTGCTATGATGAACCTACGCAAAACCAAAACAACCCCTGCGGAGGACGGCTATGCAAACGATCCGCTATTCCCATTCCGACGACTTCTGGGCGGACAACCAGACAGTGATCCTTTCGCATATCCTGCGGGCGGAGCTTGTTTACCTGAACGCCCATAACCAGATCGGCGAGGATCGCGGCTTTTTCGGCATAGCGGTGAAGGACGAAAACTCCACTCTGCTGGCCATCCGCACGGCGCCCTATCCCATGATCTTTTTTGGAAACGGCGACGATCTGGCTCCGCTTGCGGCGCGGGCCGCCGAAGTTTTACGGGAGCAGGGCCTGCTCCCGGACGCCCTGCACGGCGACGCCGCCTCCACGCGGGCGATGATCGCCGCGCTGGAACGGCAAGGCGCGCGCTACCGCATGGGGCGGCATTTGATTCAGCGCCGGTGCGGCGCGCCCGTGGATTTCTTAACGCTTTCCCTGCCGCTGATCAACGCCAACGCCGTTTCCTACGATTTTCTCAAGGATTACCGGGATTTTCTGGACGAATGCCACGCCGCCTACGATCCGGCAAAGCTGCGCACGGACGTCGAAACGATGCTGCAGAAAAACGATCTGTACGTGCTGGTAGACGGCGGCGCGGTGGTGACGATGGGGCGGCTCCAGCGCATTATTCCGGGCGGGCGCGCGGTGGGCGTGATCTATACGCCGCCCAAATACCGCGGCAGAGGCTATTCCACCTGCTGCACCCAGAAGCTGACCCGGCTCATTTTCGAAGCGGGGTACGAATTCGCCTACCTCTACGCCGAGGCCGACAACCCCGTATCCAACCACGTTTACGAAAAGCTGGGATATACGAAAACCAACGATTTTATAGAGCATCACCGCGTAGGCTGAGTTTTCTTCACGATCAATTTACAGCGCTTTCAAACGTCCGTCAAAGTTTGTCCATATTTGGCTGCTACAATGATCTTACGGTGAATGACCGTAAGATTTTTATTGTGAGGTGACAATCATGAAACTCAAGAAAATTCTGTCCATGCTATTGGCTGTGGTGATGGTCGCTTCCGCCGTCGGGTTTGCGGTAGCGGAAACCGCACAGCCGGCCGCAACCGGAGAACCCGCCGCAGCAGAAACCCAGGCCGCGGATACAACCGCCGCTTACACGCCGGAGGAAATGATGACCGCGGCTATGGCCGACGCGTATGCACGGCAGGCCGCTATCGCCGCCTACGCCCAGGCGTTCCCGGACAGCCGCGCCTTCGCCAACACCGACCTTGACACGCAGATCGTTCTGCTGGAGATGCTGCTCAAAGCCAACGGCGTAGCGCTTCCCCAGAACGCCGCGGAAACGACCGTACCCGCGACCGTTGCGGAAGCCTATGAAGCCGCGCTGACCGCGGAGAGCAACGCCGCGGACATGTACCGCAGCTACCTTGCCGACGAAACCCTGGCGCCGGATGCGAGGATCATCTTCCGCTCGGTGCTGCAATCCGTGCGGGAAACCGCCTACGGTTTTGCCCGCCAGGCCCGCATCGCCCGGAGCGAAGCAGCCTGGGAAGAGATGATGGCAAACGCCGAAACCAAGACATACACCCTGCAGGGCCCGGGCGGGTATGGCACTTGGACCTTGTCCGTATACACCAACGCGCCTGACAAGGCCGCGCCTGACGACGCCACCGCACCGGCGGGCGACGCCACCGCGGCGCCCGAAGCAACCCCCGAAGCCACTGCCACGCCGTAACGCTATTTCCTTCCCGGACCCTGGTTTGAGCAGCCAGCTTCCGGGACTCTCCTCCTTACAAGGACCGGGGCGATTAAGCCCCGGCCCTTTTGCGGTGCGGGGAGTTCGTCTGAACGCCCGCGCCGGTTTCGTATCCCCCGCACTCCCCCGCCGCCCCCTGCTTGTGCTGTTGCGCCGCATCCGATATAATACAGGCAAACGCAGAAAGAAGGCATACCGCAGATGCAGCAGGCAGGTTCGCAGCACAGGGTTGCCAAAAATGCGATGTGGATCATCGGCGGGCGCGTGATACAGGCGCTGCTGGGGTTGGTGGTCGGCGCGCTGACGGCGCGCTACCTGGGGCCGTCTAACTTCGGCAGCATCAACTATGCCGCGTCGCTGACGGCGTTCATCGCGCCGGTGCTCTATCTGGGCCTGAATGCAACGCTGGTGCACGAGCTGGTAACGCGCGAAAAGCGCGAGGGCGAGGTGCTGGGCACGTCGCTTGTGATGGGGCTTCTGGCGAGCGCGGTATGTTTTCTGGGCGTATGCGCGTTCGCGTTTTTTGTGAACGCCTCGGAACAGGAAATCGTGCTGGTGTGCTGCCTGTACGCCGCGGGGATGCTGTTCCAGGCGGCGGATATGCTGCAATACTGGTTCCAGAAAAATTTGCAGTCCAAGTACTGGGCCGTCTCCACGCTGATCGCCTACACGGCGGTGTCCGCCTACCGCGTGGCGCTGCTGATCGCGGGGAAAAACGTGTACTGGTTCGCGCTGACCGCGGTGATCGACCACGGCGTTGCGGCGTTGGTGCTGCTGACTTTGTACCGCCGCAAGGGCGGAAGCAAACTTTCGGTTTCCATGCCGGTCGCCCGGGAAATGTTCCAAAAGAGCAAGCACTACATCATCCCGGCGCTGATGGTGAGCATCTTCGCCGAAACCGACAAGCTGATGCTCAAATGGATGCTCGGGCAGACGGTTGTGGGGTATTACGCGGCCGCGGTCACCATCTGCGGCCTGTCCAGCTTCGTGTGCGCGGCGATCCTTGATTCGTTCCGCCCCATGATTTTTGAGAACAAGCGGATTTCCAACGCCTCCTACGAGGGCAGCGTCACCCAGCTGTATTCCGTGATCCTGTATTCCTCGCTCATCCAGTGCGTGGGCATTGCGGTGCTCGCGGGCGTGCTGGTGCAGGTGCTCTACGGGGCGGATTACGCGCCCGCCGTGCCGGTGATCCGGGTGTTGGTATGGTACACGGGCTTTTCCTATCTGGGCGCGGTACGCGATATATGGCTTCTGGGCGAGAACAAGCAGAATTTGCTGTGGAAAATTAACCTGTGCGGCGTGCTTTGCAACGTTGTGCTGAACCTTTTGCTGATCCCCGTCTGGGGCATGCTGGGCGCGGCCGCGGCCTCGCTTGCCACGCAGATCTTCACCAACGTGTTCCTGGGCTTTGTATTCCGGGACATCCGCCGCAACAACACGCTGATGGCGCACGGCCTGCACCCCGGGGAAATGCGGCTGCACTCGCTGTTTTCCAAGACGCGTTCCTGAAAAACGCATGACAAAAGGCCCCGCCGGCAGGGCGGGGCCTTTTTTGATACGGAAACGCGCGTTGGGTGGTTACCGCGCCACCGACTGCGCAAACGCGGAAACCGGCGCGCGCCGCCTTCCCGCTACACCGCGGGAACCGCTTCGCCTTCCTGCCCCGGACGCACGGGAAACCGGGTCAGCATCGGGTTTGCCTGCGCGTCGATCGTCACGGAGGCCACGGGAACGCGGTTTTCCGTGTCGTACACCACGATATTGAAGCCGTTCATGCTGTAGGCGTAGTCCGTTCCGTTGATCAATATCGCCAGCACGGCGCCGGTGGATTGCACAAGAACGCCCGTATCGCACACATAAGCGCTGTACTGGCCGTAGTCGTTCAACTCGTAGTTCACCGCGCCGTAGGGGTCGATCACGGCCATATACCCGGCGTCCGGGTTCACCGCGCCCGTTTGCAGCAGCCCCAGGGCTTGCAGCGGCTGCGCCATCGCCGCGGGCAGCTTGCCGCCGCCGGAGGCGATCACCACCAGATATCCGTTGTCATACAGCGCGCGCAGGAAACTTACGGCGTCCGCCTCCGCCGCCGCGCCGCGGTCCCGGGTGAGGCAGGTGAGGTAATGCAGCAGCGGCACGCCCGGCTCGGCAAGCGTTTCGCAGAAATTGTAGGCAATGCCGCGGTCGTTTAAGTTGATGAACAGGCCGTAGAACAGCCCCCGCTCGATCGTGGCCACGTCCATCACCCGGCTGCCGGAGGAAAGCTCCTTGGCAAGGGCGGAAAGCTCCGTTTTGGCCTGCCTGGTTTCCTCGTACTGGAACTGGAAGTAGTTGACGCTGGTATAGGCGTTGAGCACCAGCAGCCCGCACAGCACCGGCGCCAGCAGAAACTTGAGGAACCGCGCCCGCGGGTACTTGCAGCCGCCCGTCTTTTTTACGCGGATGCAGGGCGCAAACAGGCAGATCAAAGCCGCGAGCGGCACCCAGAACGGCTGGAGGTAATACCGCGCGCAGAACAGGTACGGAATGAAAAACACGGGCACGATCACCAGAGCCAACACGCCGAACAGCAGCCAGGATACGCGCCGGTCGTGCCGGAGCATGCGCACCGCAGTCACCAGCACGATGACGGACGACAGGCAGAATATTCCGCCGAACACAATCCCCCACCCGGCCACGTTGGCGTCGTTGGTGGCAAGCGTCCACTCGTCCATGGAGAAGGTGAAGGGAAGCTTCATCTGCACGGCGCTGAACAGCGTGTTGGACGTCGGGGAGAACATGGACACGAAGAACTGCTGATACAGCGGCAGCTCCCGGATATTGTCGGACATCAGGTAGGGCAGCAGGGAGTTCATGGAGTTGCTGCCAAGCATGCCGTAGAAGGGGTCGCCGTGCGCCATGCGGTTGGTCACGAAGGTGCCCGCGCCCAGGATCCCCAGCGCGCATACGGCCATCCCGGCAAAGTAGCCGATCATCCGCAGAATTTCGCCGTTGCGGCCCTCCGTGTTTCCGGCCCTGCGGATCTCCGCCGCGCGCCCGACGACGTACACCCCGCACAGCACCGCGGCATACAGCACCGCGGACATTTTCACGTTGACCGCAAGGCAGAGGGAAGCAAACGCGGCAACGCGGGCCGCGGACGCATAAGCGCCTCTGGGCTTGAAAAGCAGATAGAAAAACGAAGCCGCCGCAACCGTCAGCAGCTGGTAGGCGAACCCGTCGTGATAGAAAAGCATCAGCTGCGACAGGGTGATCAGGTTCATTGCGGTGAGCATCACCGCCGCGATAGCCGCCGCGAAGCGCAGCTTGAACGCGTCGGCAAGCAACGGGGCAACGATGCAGATACAGGCGACCATGGACACGAGGTTGAAAATTTTCCCGTACTCGATGTCCCCCGTCAGGGCATAGATGCTCGCCGCGATCATAAACGAGGCCTTGGGCTGGTTATCCACCTGATAGGAAAGCCACCCCGCGTTATAGGGCAGCGCGCCGTTTGCGTTGGCGAACGGGATCATCGACCCCCGGAAGGGATTCCAGCCCAGCTTCAGCATGGCCGTAACGGGCTTGTAATAGCAGTTGGAGCTCCAGGCGGTATCATAAAAGAAGGAGGCGAGATAAGCCGTGCCGATGAGAAGCAGCACGCCGCAAACCGTAACCGCCAGCGCGTACAGCGGCGCTTTGCGCAACCAGAACAGCGTAAGCCAGGCAAACGGCGCCGCAAACAGGCTGGTATACGGATGAATGCCAAGCCCTATAAAGATTTCCGCAGTCACCAGCGCGACCAGCCAAAAGAAGTACGCAAGCAGGAACAGGCCGAAATCCAGCAGCGGCTGCCGCCGGGGTTTCTCCCGCTCGCCCGCGTCCAGCGATTTTCGGATCTCTTCTTCCCTGGCGTTCTCCAGCTCCTGTTTGAGCTGCTGCAAGTCCCGCCGTATCTGTGATAAATCATCGGATGGCATGGTGCACTCTCCGCTTGCCGAATTTTCAGACGTACAGGTAATTGATTATACCATGACTGCGAAAAAAGTGGTATCCTAAGGCATAGAAATGCATGGTACGCAAGGTCCCGGCGGCGTTTCCCCGCGCGGCGCGCCCTCCGCCCGCGCCGCCGCGCATACCCGGGCGGCATGCATGAAAGATGCCCGTCCGTTCGTTGTATGAATATAAAACCAAAGGAGGTTTTCCCATGAGAAAGATAAGCGTTTTGCTCGTATCGGCGGCGCTGATCCTCGTGTTGATCGCGCCCATCCCCGCCTCGGCCGAATTTACCGAAGGCCCGATGCTTGACGCACTCACCAACAACGTTCCAAACACCGGCATCATGCTGCCGGGCACCTTTGTGCCCAACCAGCCCAGCTACCTGCTGACGGTGGCAAGCTGGGTTTCGCGCGTGTATTTCGTTCCCTATTGCTCCATGGCCGGCGTAACCATCTACTTTAACGGCCAGGCCGTTGCCAGCGGCGCCCAAACCCCGACGCTGACGCTCTCCGACGAGCCCCAGTTCGCCACCTTCGCGCTGGTGGCCGCCGACGGCAAAACCAACACCTACATCGTCTACATCCAGCGCAGGCCCAGCGAGCGCCGCACGCGCGTATCCGCGGGCTACATCGAATCGCTGTACTCCAACGGCTCCAAGAACTATATCCGCGCCGACCTCGTATCGGTCACCTATACGCCGGGCAGCAACCTGTCCACCTTCCTCAACGACACCTACTACATCTACGATTACGCCTGCGCCGACAGCTGTATCTTCTATTACGGCTCGATGGCCAACCCCCTGCGCGCCGCGAATTTCAGCGATTTCGCCGCCAACTACAACGCCATGGGCTCTAACCTGTACCGCATCGTATACATCGAAGACGAGATCGTGGCCGTGATGCCCTACGGCGCGGATTATTAACCCGCTTTCCCGCCGCGCCGTTTCCCTGAACGTCCGGTTTGTGCTATCATGAGGCGAACAACTGCCGGAGGATGATATCATGGAAGTATTCGACGCCATCAAGCAGCGCCACAGCTACCGCGGCGCGTTCAAACCCGTTCCCGTGCCCGAGGCCGATCTCCGGCTGATCGCCGAGGCGGGCGTACGCGCGCCCTCGGGCTGCAACAAGCAGACCACGCATTTCTGCATCGTTAACGATCCCGAAACGCTCAAAGCCATCGCCCGGCTGCTGCCGCGCCCCGTGGTGCAGACCGCGCAGGCGATTCTCGTCGTCGTCACCGACAACCGCCCCGCCTACGGCGACGTGAGCTTCGAGCCGCAGGATTACGGCGCGGCTGTGGAAAACATGCTGCTGATGGTCACGGCGCTGGGCTACGCCACCGTGTGGCTGGACGGGGTGCTTCGTCACGGCGTTATCGCCGGAAAAATCGCCGATCTGATCAACCTCAGGGACCGCGAGCACATGACCGTATCGGTGATTCTGCCCATCGGCGTCCCAGAGGAAACCGTAACCCAGAACGAGCGCCTGCCGCTTGACCAGCGGGTATATATGAACCGGATGGGATAACGCTCCCATCGGCGTTTTCAAACAAGCCGCCGAAAGGCGGTTTTTGATTGCCGAAAAACTTGACGCAACGTTTTCCCGCGGCGCAGCGTATTACTGGTGTAAGGAGGCGGATGCATGAACGATGCTTTGGTACCGGGCGCCGTTGCATTGCTGGAGCGCCTGATGACGCAATACGGCGACAGCCTCCTTCGGATGTGCTATACGATGCTGCACGACCGCGAGCTGGCGCGCGACGCTGTGCAGGAAACGTTTCTGAAGGCTTACCGTTCGCTTGCCTCGCTGCGCCAAAACGACACGGAAAAGGCATGGCTGATGCGAATAACCATCAACACCTGCCGCGATATGCAGCGCAGCCGCTGGTGGCGGATGGTGAACCGCAGCGTAACGCCGGACGACCTGCCCGAGCCCGCCTGCGAGGAAGAGCCGCAAGACAGCACGGCGCTGATCGCGGTGATCAACCTTCCGCAGAAATACCGGGAAGTGGTATGGCTGCACTATTATCAGCAGACGCCGCTTGAAGAAATCGCCCGTATACTGCACGTCCCCGCATCCACCGTTCGCTCGCGCCTGTTCCGGGCAAAGGAAAAACTACGCCATACGCTGGAAGGGTGGTATTACGATGAATGAACAGTTTCGCCGCGACGCGGACCGCCTGCTTTCCGGCTTGACTTGGGAGCGGGGGGACGCGCAGCGCGTTCTTACCGCGGTGAAAGGAAACAGAAATCCTATGCAAAGAAAATTTCGGGTAAGCTTCGTTTTGATCCTCTGTCTGCTGGTCACCTCGGCGGTTGCCCTGGCCATCGGTTTCACCCGATCCCGGCAGTACGCCGATATGGTGAAAGCGCGGGAAGCGCTCATGAGCCGCTACGGCTTTACGCAGGATATGATTTCGCTGTTCGACGCCGCAACGGCGGAAACAGACGGCACGACGACTATTCTCTTCACGGCCTCTAGCTCGGCGTTCGTCGATTCGCAGGCCGTCGGCCAATACACGGTGACCATCGATCCCGCGGGCGTCGCCTCCGCAAGCTGGTCGCACGACGACGCCGACCCCGCAGCCTGGGAGAACGCGGACCTGACGTCGCCCGTATGGGGCGCGCCGCAGCTTGCCCAGATGCTCAGCCGTTACGCCCTGTACACGCAGTGGTGGCAGGAGCATCCCGACGTATATACCCTGCCTTTGGAAGAACAAACCCGCCTGTTGGACGGGCTCCGCGCCGCCGTTGCGCCCCTGGCGCTGGCCGAAGCGCCGCTGAATCCGCAGGCCGTGATCCCCGCCGAAACGCCCGCGGCGAACATCGCGGACAAAGCCGCGGCACAGATCGCCGCACAGGCGCTGTACGAGCGCTTCGGCCTGACGCCTGATATGCTTGCGCTGTTTACGCAGGTACAGACGCTGGATTTGGCGGACGGCGCCCAGGTACGGACGATCGCCTATCTGCCCGTCAGCGCGGAAACCGCCGACGGCGTGGAACACGCGGACTGGCGGTGGGTAGACGTGCTGCAGGAAAAACTGGGGACGTATACCGTAACCCTGAACGCGCAGGACGGCGCGGTACGCACGGCGGAATGGTCGCTCAGCGGCATTGCGGACGCCGGGCCTTATGCCGAAAACAACTGGGCGCAGGCGCAGGCATATTCCGCGGACGTCCTCCCCTACGTGCTGCAATTGCTGCGGCACAACGAGCCCATCATCGCCAAATACCCGGAGGATCAGCGGGAATGGTTTTCGCTGGAGGACGCCTCCGCTTACGACCAGGCGTTCCGCGACGCGGGGTTTGATCCCGCGAAGTACAACCACGCCTTGCCCAAGACGACGGATATCACCGCGCGGCAAGCCGTGGAACTTGCGCGGGAGGCTATGACCGACGGATATGCGCTCACCCTAGAGCAGCTGGACGCCTTTACGCTGACGGTGGAGTATGTAGCGGACAACGGCGGTACGTGGTGGATTGGTTTCTACGGAAGTTCTGGCATGGGAGCCGTACAGCTCGACGCCGCCACCGGCGAAATCCAGATGGTCACGCTGATGTCCGGCGCCGCCAGCAACGGCTGAACCCGGCCGTAGGCGCGCGCCGCTTCCCCTGCTTTAGCATCGCCGCCCGAAAGGGCGGCTTTTGCTTTGCCTGCAAATCCGCCGTCCTCCGCAAAGCAATACACCCCGTTTTCTCCCGTCGTTGACACGCCCGGTTTAGCCGTTTTCATGTCCCCCGCCCAACAACCGGCGCTCGCAAAGGCGGCAAAACCGGGAAAAATCCCCGGCGGCGTTCCCGTGCTTTACAAAGCCTGCCATTCCGCGCAGGATACGGACAGGGGGTTTTACATTGCCGCCCAATTCCTTACAAAGGTTTTACACGCCCGCCGCACCGGTCCTTACACATCCTTGCTATTGTAAAGCGTACGAACTTAACGATGAAAGGATGACACTCGAATGAAAAAAGCAATTTCCCTTCTGCTGGCGCTGATCCTCCTGCTGAGCTGCGTTCCGGCCTTCGCCGCCGACGCCGCGGTACCCGTTCCCAAATACGTGTTCATGTTCATTGGCGACGGCATGGGAAGCCCCCAGGTGACCGCCACCCAGTATTACCTGGGCGCGCTGGAAAACCCCGACGCCCTCGTGCCCACGGCCGCGGAGCTTTCCTTCACGCAGTGGAAGAACATCGGCCTGATGACCACCTACGACGCCACCTCCTTTAACCCGGACAGCGCCTCTACCGCAAGCTCCATGGCGTCCGGAATCAAAACCATGTCCGGCGTGCTCAACTACCAGTTCGCCGCCGCGGCGGACGGCACCCTGACCCTGACCGAGCCGGCAAAGCTTATAACCGAGTACGCCAAGGAAGCCGGGAAAAAGATCGGCGTCATCACCAGCGTTTCCCTTAACCACGCCACGCCCGCCGCGTACTACGCCAAGCAGCAGAGCCGCAACGATTACTACGAGATCGGCGTGCAGGGCTTAACCGGCACGACGCTTGATTTCCTGGGCGGCGGCAACATGAACAAAATGGCCGTGGACGGCCAGAAAACCGTTGCCGAGTACGCCGCAGAAAACGGCTGGAACCTGGTGGACACCCTGGAGGGCGTCAAAGCCCTGAACGCGGACTCCGGCCGCGTGCTGGTGATTAACCCGGACATCGCCGAAGACAACGCCATGGCCTTTGAAATCGACCGCGTGCGCCGCGAAGCCCAGGGCGAAGAGATTCTTTCCCTTGCCGAGATCGTAGAGGCCGGCATCGCCGTGCTGGACAATGATAACG
>JAEWTC010000051.1 GCA_023459675.1 Bacillota bacterium
TGCTGGTGATCGACGGCGACTGCGCCGCGGGCAAAACCACGCTGGCCGCGGAAATTTCCACGCGGCTTTCGTGCAATGTGTTTCATATGGATGATTTTTTTCTGCCGCCCGCCCTGCGCACCGCGGATAGGCTTGCGGAGGCGGGCGGCAACGTGGATTACGAACGGTTTCTTACGCAGGTATTAAAGCCCCTGCTGGACAACAAACCCTTCACCTACGGCCAATATTCCTGCCAAACCGGGGCGACACGCTACCACGCGGTCACGCCCGGGGAAACGGCGGTCATCGAGGGCAGCTATGCGCTGCACCCGCATTTTCTGGCGACCTATCAGGCGATGGGCGCGGTGAAGGTGTTCCTGCGCGTACAGCCCGAGGAGCAGCTGCGGCGCATTCTCGCCCGCGACGGCGCGCTGATGCTGGCCCGCTTCCGCGAGGAATGGATTCCCCTGGAGAAGCGGTATTATCAGGCGTATTCCAAGTCCTGGGGCGACGTGCTGTTTATTGACGGTTCAGGCGCGCTTCGAGCCAACGGAGCAGATCCAGGAAAACCTCTTCACGGTTAGGCTCGTTGTGCATTTCGTGACGGCAGCCCTCGTAGAGCTTCATGGTCACGTCCAGCACGCCCGCCGCGCGGATTTCTTCCGTTACCTTGCGCACGCCCTTGCCGCGACCGCCCAAGGGATCGCGCTCGCCCGAGTAGAGCAGAACGGGCACGTTTTTCTCCATCGTGCCGAGCTTGCCGGGGTATAGGTTGACAAGCCCGCGGAACATATCGCGGTACCCGCCGTTGGTAAAGGGAAACCCGCACAGCGGATCGGCAACATAACGATCCACCTTTTCCTCGTTGCGGGAGACCCAGTCCTTCGGGGTGCGCGCCGGGGACCATTCCTTGTTATAGCCCGCAAAGCTCATGGCTTCGAGCAGCATCGCGGGCTTTTTTTCCGCGCCCAGCGCGCAGAAAAGATTGGCGATCAAAAGCCCCGGCGCCAGCAGCGACGGCGTGAAGTGACCGGTCGCCGAGAGGATGACGCCTGCCAGGCCTTGTTCATATTTCAAACAGTAATTGCGCACAACGAAGCTGCCCATGCTGTGCCCGAACAGGAACACCGGAACGCCCGGATACGCATTCTCCAATATGCGCCGCAGGGTGTGCGTATCGTTCACCAGCGCGTCAAACCCGCCCTTGCCGAACCAGCCCAAAACCTCCGCCTGCTCCCCATGCCCCGGATGGTTGTGCCCGGCCACCAGAATGCCTTCCCGGTTCAGGCGTTTGGCCATCTCGTCGTAACAGGCGATGTGCTCCGCCATGCCATGCACAATCTGCAGGATGGCGCGGGGCTGCCCCTCCGGCTTCCAAACGCTTTGCAGCAGCTGCCGCCCGGCAGCGGACGAAAAAAGGCTTGTTTCCGCTTCCCCCATATGCTCGTACCCCATTTCTGCGGTTATAGGTTCAGTCTTAAACTGATATCCAGCGGGCACACGGCGTTGGTGAGATCGCCCACGGAAATGCAATCCACGCCCGTAGCCGCAACCTCCCGGATATCGCGTTGGCCCATGTTGCCGGAGGCTTCCACCACGGCGCGCCGGTTGATCAGCGCTACGGCTTCCTTCATCCGCTCCACGGACATATTATCCAGCATGATGATATCGGCCTTGGCGGCAAGCGCTTCCCGCACCTGATCCAGCGTTTCGGTTTCCACCTCGATTTTCAGGGTGAACGGCGCGTTTTGCCGCGCCGCGTTCACCGCGGCGGTAATGCCGCCCGCGGCCTGAATATGGTTATCCTTAATCAGAATGCCGTCCGAAAGCGAAAAGCGGTGGTTATGCCCGCCGCCCACGCGCACGGCGTATTTTTCCAGCATCCTGAGGCCCGGCGTGGTTTTGCGGGTGTCCAGCAGCCGTACGGGATAATCCTTCACAAGCTCCGCCATCGCCCGGGTGCGCGTGGCGACGCCGGACATATGCTGCAGGAGGTTGAGCGCGGTGCGCTCTCCGGTGAGGATGGGGATCGCGTCGCCTTCGATCTCGGCAAGCACGTCCCCGGGGCGGACGGCGTCGCCGTCCTGATAATGGAAAGAAACCGTAATCTGCGCGTCCAAATACGCGAACGTTTCTTTCACGACGTCCGCGCCGCACAGCACGCCCTGCCCCTTGCAAAGGAAGCGGCCCGTGATGCGCGTGCCCGGTTTGACCGTGGCAAGCGTGGTGAGATCGCCGTTGCCGGCGTCCTCCTCCAGCGCGGTTTGCAGGATGCGCCGCAAATGTTTCAGATCAATCATGCCGGGCTTCCTCCCCATCGATCCGGGTATGCGAGCCTACGGACTCGCGGCGGGCGAGCGCGGCTTTAAGAATAGCGCGGGCGGCGGACGCCATGTTGTACAGCTCCATCTCCCGCACGGTACGAAGGCGCGCGCCGCGCAGCCTTAAAAGCATCGCCTCCACCTGCGTAAGCCCGGTTTGCAGCCCCGCGCCGGTGCGCAGAATGCCGCAGTATTTCACCATCACGCCCTTGAGCTCAATGATGAGCGCTTCGGTATCAAACGCGGTTTCCTGCATGCGTTGCGGCGCGGAGAGCGCAAGCGCGGGGAGCGCGGTTGTTTCCGCGCCCGCGATGGTCTGCGCGCAGCGGCGGCCGAACACCAGGCATTCGAGCGTGGAATTGCTAGCCAGGCGGTTGGCGCCGTGCACGCCGGTGCAGGCCGCCTCGCCGCAGCACAGCAGGCCTTCCACGTTGGTGCGCCCCCACAGGTCGGTCTGCACGCCGCCCATCATATAATGCTGCACGGGGCCGACGGGGATATCGTCCCGGGTGATGTCGATACCGCGCTTCAGGCAATGCTCGTAAATGGTGGGAAAGCGTTTTTTCAGGAATTCCGCGTCCGCAAACGAAATGCGCAGGCTGACGTAAGGCAGCGTCTGCTGCTGGATCTGCTTGTAAATCTCGCGGGAGACGACGTCCCTTGGCGCAAGCTCCTTGAGCGGATGCGCCGCCATCATAAACCGCTCGCCCCGCTCGTTGAACAGCATGCCGCCTTCGCCGCGCACGGCTTCCGAAATGAGGAAGCACTGGCGGTTGCGGTTTTCCGGCGTGTACAGCCCCGTGGGGTGGAACTGGATAAACTCCATATCCTTGAGTGCCGCGCCCGCGCGCATGGCCATGGCGATACCGTCCGCCGTGGCGACGACGGGATTGGTGGTGTAACGGTAGATCTGCCCCAGCCCGCCGGACGCCACCACGACGAACGGCGCGCGGTACAGGTGCCAGTAATCGTCCTCAAACACGGTCAGGCCGCAAACCCTTCCGTTCTCCGTCAGCACGTCGGCCACGAAGGCGTTTTCATGCAGGCGCACGTTTTGCTTCTTCTGCATGGTTTTTTCCAGCGCGCGCACCATTTCCAGGCCTGTCGCATCGCCCCCCGCGTGCAAAATGCGGTGCATGCCGTGCCCGCCCTCGCGCGTGGTCATCAGGCGGCCCTCGCCGTCCTGATCGAACTTCGTGCCGATTTTGAGCATCGTTTCAATCTCGCTGGGCCCTTCCCGTACGATCAGCCGAACGGCCTCCTCGTCGCACAAGCCCGCGCCTGCGGTGATGGTATCCATGTAATGGTAGAGAAACTGGTCGTCCTTCTCGGTCACGGCGGCGATGCCGCCCTGCGCGAGCGACGACGAGCTGGTTTCCGTTTTATTCTTGGTGAACAGGGCGCAGCGCAGGGTTTCGGGCAGGTGGTACGCGCAATACAGCCCCGCAAGGCCGCTGCCGACGATGGCGACGTCCAGGTCGTGTATGATAAAGCTTCCGGGATCGAAATCCGTCAGGGTTCGGCGCAAGGTATTGTCCTCTTTTCGTTTGGTCAGGCCATGGCAAGCATCCGCATAAGGCAGGCGCGGGCGCGGGCCATGGTCGGTTCGTCCAGCTCGATGACGTGCAGGTGGAAAAGCAGCGCGTCGCGGACGTCCTGTAAAGTCGTTTTCTTCATGTTGACGCATACGAGCTTGGGCGAGAGCAGAAAAAACTCCTTGTCGGGATGGTTCTTGTGGAGCGGGTGCAAAACGCCCATTTCCGTGCCGATTAAAAACCTCTTCTGCGTTGATTTTGCCGCGAACGCCAAAATCTGTTCCGTGCTGCCGATGAAATCCGCCCGGGAAAGCACTTCCTGCGTACACTCCGGGTGCGCAAGCAAAAGCGCGCCGGGCGCCGCGGCCTTGGCCTTGTCCACGTCCTGCGCGGTGATGCGGTGGTGTACCACGCAATAGCCGCAAAAGGGGATGATCTCCTTTTCCGGCGCCTGCGAAGCCACGTAACGGGCCAGGTTTTGATCCGGAACGAAAATGATCTGCGTCTGCGGCAAGGCCTTTACGATGCGCACGGCGTTGGAGGAGGTGACGCACACGTCGCACTCCGCCTTGACCGCGCAGGAGGAGTTCACATAGCAGGCGACCGCGGCGGCGGGGTACTGCGCGCGCAGCCGCCGCACGTCCTCGGGGGTGACCATATCCGCCATCGGGCAGCCCGCGTCGGGCGCGGGCAGCAGCACCGTTTTTTCAGGCGAGAGGATTTTCGCGCTCTCCGCCATGAAGCGCACGCCGCAGAACACGATCACGTCCGCGTCCGTATCCTTCGCCTTGCGGCTTAAGGCGAACGAATCGCCCACAAAATCCGCGATGTCCTGAATGTCTCCGGTCTGGTAATAATGCGCGAGAAGGACTGCGTTCTTTTCCTGTTTCAGCCGTTTGATTTCCGAAATGATCTGCTGCGTATCCTGCATGGGCGTTTCCTATTCTATGGATTTTCGTGCCGGCCTTCCGCCGGGGGGATGTATGCAAACAGCCGCTGCATTGCGCAGCAGCGGCTGTTGGAACGGTTCCTTTTACCGGGTGGAATCCACGGCGATTTCACCGGCGACAATCTGCTGGGCCAGGGCGTCCGCCTCGGCCTTGACCGCGTCGGATACCTGCTGCGCCATGTCCGCCGTGCCGTAGCCAAGGGCGACGATGCCGGTGGACAGGTCCGCTTCCCAGATCACGCCGCCGGGGAAGATCCCGTCCTCCAGATACAGGCCGATCACCTGATAGATGCTTTCGCCGATGTTTTTCACCATCGAACACAGGATGTGCTCGGGATCGATGTACTTCTGGTCGCTGTCCACGCCGATGGCAAAGCGGTTAAGCTCCTTGGCGGCGTCGAACACGCCCAGGCCGGTTTTGCCCGCCACGGCAAACACCACGTCCGCACCCGCGGAATACAGCGCGATGGCCAGCTCCTTGCCCTTATCGGGCGAATCGTAATCCCCGGCGTACAAAGGCGCAAGCACCGTGCCCGAAGGGTTGGCGGCCAGCGCACCCTGGCTGTAGCCGACGAAGAAATTGTTGATCGTGTCCGAATCTTCCCCGCCTACGAAACCCACCGTCTGCGTGACGGACGTTTTCATGGCGACGTAACCGGCGAGGTAGGAGCCTTCGTTTTCGGCATAGGTGATGGAAAGCAGATTATCGCCCAGGCCGTCCAGCCCGTTATCCACGAAGATGAACTTCGTATCGGGCATCTGCGGCACCACCTCGGTAAGCGCGTCCCAGTACTGCCAGCCGACTGCGACCACGATATCGTTTGCCTCGGCGGCATCCACCAGCGAGGTAAGGTACTTGCCGGCGTCGGTTTTGCATTCCACGGTGCTGCCCTTTACGCCGTAATCCTGCTCCAGCCGCAGCAGGCCTTCGTAAGCGCTGTCGTTAAAGCCCAAATCGCCGAGCGCTTCGGCAAAGCAAACGGCAACCTTCAGCGGTTCGCCCTGCGCCGCCGCGGCCGGCACAACGGCTGCCGCAAGCATTGCGCACAATACGAAAGAAATGAGTTTTTTCAAGAGAATTCCATCCTTTCACGCCCCGGAACAGGCCTGTGTAAAGTAGAAATCGAAACGCCCTCATTATACATGAGGGCGGAGGTGATTGCAATCGAGCATTTGCCGGACGCCAAACCTTGACTTTCGGCCTGCGTGCGTCTATGATAGGCGTAGGGAAGGGGATTCCCTATCGAATTTTGCCCAGAAGGAGGAGCGCACGTGGACGCCGACCCATACAGTACGAACGCAGGCACCCACTACCGTAACGAATTGAATACCACGCTCCGAGAGGCTGTGCAGAAGACACCGGCACGGTAGGCCGATTGCGCTGATGAAGTACAAACCTGCTCGGAAGCATTGCCGTCACCCTGGCGGCAACCGGAAAGGCAGGTTTTTGTGATGAAAAGGGTATTTTTAACGGTTGACGATCATCTTTCCGAGATCACAACCTTTGAGAAGGGCTGCTGGATTCATTTGCAGTCGCCCACCAAAGAGGAAATCCAGGGGCTGAACGCGCGCTTTGCGCTGGATCCCACCTATCTGCAGGCGGCGTTGGACGAAGAAGAAAGCGCGCGTATCGAACGCGACGGCGACCAGACGCTGATCATCGTGGACGTTCCCTACGTGGAAACCGAAGAAAAAGGCTACAGCTACTCCACGATCCCCATGGGCATCATCATGGTGGACGACGTGATTATTACCGTAACCAGCCGCGAATCCACGCTGATCAACGATTTTACCGAAGAGCGCGTCCGCGGATTCTGGACGTACAAGCGCACGCGGTTTATTCTGCAAATGCTCAACCGCAACGCCAACCGTTACCTTGGCTACCTAAAGCAGATCGACAAGGCTTCCACCTTCGTGCAGAAGCGCTTGCAGGAAAGCCTGCGCAACCAGGAGCTGCTGCAGATGATGCAGCTGGAAAAATCGCTGGTTTACTTTTCCACGTCGCTCAAAGGCAACGAGATCGTACTGGAAAAAATGATGCGCATGGATATGCTGCGCAAATACCCCGAGGACACCGACCTGCTGGACGACGTGATTATCGAAAACAAGCAAGCCATTGAAATGTGTAACATTTACCGGGACATCATGAGCGGAACGATGGACGCTTACGCGTCCATCATCTCGAACAACTTAAACATTGTCATGAAGGTGCTCACCAGCATGACGGTGCTCCTGGCCGTGCCTACGCTGTTCGCCTCGCTGTGGGGCATGAACACGGGCGTGCCGTTTCAGGGCAACATCCTGGGGTTCTGGATCGTGCTGGGGGTGAGCGTCGTGGTAACGGTGATCGCGTTCTTCCTGCTGCGCTGGCGCAAGATGTTCTAAAGCCTCAGCCGCGGTTCATGGGATCGTAACCGCCGGGGTAATGCCGCGGCTGCTCGGGCGGGGTTTCGGGGCTTCCCTGCCCGTCCGCACGGTGCGCCGGGCGCACGTACTGCGGCTGCTGCGCCTGCTGGGGCTGCGGCTGCACGGCCGAACGGGGCTGGGCGCCGCCGCGCAGAAGGCGGTTGGTTTCCAGAATATTGTCATGGATGGAAAACAGCATCATAATCAGCTCGTACGCGATGCGCACGCCGATAGGCCCCAGCACGATCATCAGCAAACCGGCCCAGAAGCTGGTTGCAAACAGCGTGACCAGGCCGTTCAGGACCGCGTACAGCACGCTGAACACGTACAAGAATTTGAGGATCATCGGGATAATATAGCGGTCGAAATTCACATGCGCGGCAATCCGCTTCATCCACCCGGTATATTGGCCCCGGTTGGGCTGGCGGAGGAAGAAGTACGCGGCGGCGCAGGCTCCGATCAGCGCGAGAACGCCGGCCACAACGGTCCATGCGCTGAAACCGCCCATCAGGTACGCGGTATTCAAAGAATACAAATCCTCGAGATTCGGCATGAATGACCCCTCCTTATATAGTTTGCAGAAGAGTTACGTTTTGCTGTTATCTACCCTGATTATAGGGTTTTGAAACCGGTGCGTCAAGGACGCACCAAAGGACGCGAAAGGAATGGATATGTCCGGCGATCTTGCCTACAAAATTTCCATGCTGCCAGACAGCCCCGGCTGCTACCTAATGAAGAGCCAGGGGGAGATTTTGTATATCGGCAAAGCGAAAAACCTGAAAAACCGCGTGCGGCAGTATTTTCACGCGCCCGAGGGCCACACGCCCAAGGTGCGCGCGATGATCGAGCGCGTAGATGATTTCGACATCCTTTTATGCCGCACGAATTTTGAGGCGCTGACGCTGGAAAGCAATCTGATCAAAAAGCACCGGCCGTTTTATAACATCCTGCTCAAGGACGACAAGCACTACCCCTACCTGTGCTACGATCCGGCGGAACCGTTCCCCCGGCTGACCATCGCGCGGACGTACAACCCCAAGGACGGCAAAAAGTACTTCGGCCCCTACTTCGGCGCGACCGCCGTACGGCAGACGCTGGACGAGCTGGGCCGGTATTTTCCGCTGCGCCGCTGCGCGCTCAGGTTCCCGCTGAAAAGCCCGCGCCGCCCCTGCGTGTATTACGATACGGGCCAGTGCCTGGCGCCGTGCGCGGACTACATTACGCCCGAGGCGTACGGCGAGATCCTGCGCAAGTCCGTGGAGTTTTTAAACGGGGAGATCCGCCCCGTGCTGCAGGAGCTGCGCCAGAAGATGGAGGACGCCGCCAAAGCCATGGAGTACGAACAGGCGGCCATATTCCGCGATAAAATAGCGGACGTGCAGGATATTTCCCAGCGGCAGCTGGCCATCCAGACCCGCTCCGTGGAGCAGGATATTCTGGCCGTGGCCGCCGACGAGCTGGATGCCGTGGTGCACGTGGTGCACGTGCGCCAGGGGCGCATGGAAGACGGGCAGACGTTTATATTGGAAAACCAGGGCGGCGATACGGCGGCGGAGATCCTTTCCGGCTTCCTGCCGCAGTATTACGGCGAGGATCAGATCATCCCGCGCGAGGTGCTGACCGAAGCCGAGCCGGAGGACCGCGAGGACCTGGAGCAGCTGCTGCGGCTGCGCCGCGGCGCGGCGGTAACGCTTCTCTCCCCGCAGCGCGGGGAAAAGCGCACGCTGGTGGAGATTGCCCGCAGGAACGCCGGGGACACGTTGTTAAAGCATCAGCAGAACAAGCAGATCAAGTACCGGCGCACGGCGCTTGCCATGCAGGAGCTGATGGACGCGCTGCATCTGCCCCGGCTGCCCCGGCGCATCGAGGGCTACGATATTTCCAACACCCAGGGCGTACTCTCCGTCGGCTCGATGGTCGTATTCGAAATGGGCGTGCCCAACAAGAAGCAGTACCGGCACTTCCGCATCAAAACCGTGGAGGGCGCCAACGACTTCGCCTCCATGGAAGAGGTGCTGCGGCGGCGTTTTACCCACGGCCTTGCGGAACAGGCGGAGCGCGCGCAGGCGGGCAAACCGGCGGACGAGGGCCGTTTCTCGCGCTTTCCCGACCTGATTTTAATCGACGGCGGGCCGCAGCAGCTGCTGTTCGCGCGCCGCGCGATGCTTGACTGCGGCGTGGAGCTGCCGATGTTCGGCCTTGCCAAGCGCAACGAGGAGTTGTATCTGCCGGACACGGAAACGCCGATCGTGCTGGACAAGCGAAGTAACGCCCTGCACCTGCTGCAGCACGTGCGCGACGAGGCGCACCGTTTCGGCATCACCCACCACCGCGCGCTGCGCGGCAAGGCGGGCCTGCAAAGCGAGCTTGCGTCGATCCCCGGCATCGGCGAGAAGCGAAAAATCGCGCTGCTGAAAGCATTTTCCAGCGTGAGCGCGATTTTTGGCGCATCCATGGAGGAGCTTACGGCCGTTGACGGCATCCCGCAGAAAGCCGCGCAGGCCATCCTCGATTATGCCGCGCAGCGCGGCAAGGAAAGCGGCGTAAAGGAAACCGGAAAGCCCTAAACGGCAAGGCTGCCGCACGCGGGCGGCAGGCGCTTACCCCGCAAGCCGTTTGCGTTGTTTTTCCTGTTCCGTTTGCATGTATTGGATCATCTTCTGGCGAACCTGCGAGTTCGTGGAATAATACAGCTGCGTTAACGTTTCCGTCGTTTGCTCGCCAAGCGATTGGTGTTTGCCAAGCCCGGCGAGGTCGGGGCTCGCGGCCTGATCGCCGACCTCCATCAGAAACCGCCGGACCGGCGCATTTTTTTGGAACAGCGAGGGATTTTCCTTCTCCGCCTTTTCCTTGAGCCGCTCTATGATCGCGTCTCCCGCGAAGGCTTCGTTCAGCTCTTCCGGGGACGTTTTCCTGAGAACCTTATTCTTCTTCCAGCTCTGGCTCATCCAGGTAATCAGCGCCGTTAACCCCAGCGTCAAACCCCAGAACAATCCCCCCGGCATGTAGGTCACTCCCACACGGACCTGCATCATCTGCGAGAAGGTGTAAACCAGCAGCACCCCGTATACGGCAAGATAGGCAAAGCAGAAAATATTGCCGCCCACAAACGAGCTGCGGTGTTGCTTTTTCTTCATTTCCACATACTCGCCGACCAGGTTTCTGGAGGCGCCGTAGAAGGACAGCTTGCTGGCCCGCGCCTTCATCGCTTCCTCCGACGTTTCCGCAAGCGCGACGTTTGCGGTTACGTCCAATATCGCGCGCACATAATAGGCCTCACCGCCCAGCATGCGCTCCCCGGCGAGGGGTTCAAAACAGGAATATGAGGTTTCCGGTTCGGTTCCGTCCTTCTGGGCTTTGATCACGGTATCCACAAACTTGTTTACCGCGTCCTTCTCAAAAACCCAATCCTTCTTCGTCATGTTCGGATTCACCTTTCTATTATTGTGTTATCAGCGACGTATGGAAGCCCTCTTATGAGATGAAGCATAGCCGCGTTCCCAGTTTTTGTCAAGTATGGTCCATCGCGCCTACTGACTGGAAGTTCCGCCCGGCGGCGCGATCTGTTACAGTTCAAAAATGCTCAAAACGCTATTCCTCAGTATCAAATGATGATATACTGAACGTGAATCTTTGTTGGGCGCGGCTGCGCGCCGGAAAGGAACGCCCTTGCCCAAGGAGAAGAGCATCTACGTATGCGCGGCCTGCGGGTACCAGGCGCCGCGCTGGCTTGGCAACTGCCCGGACTGCAGCGCGTGGAACACGTTTGAAGAGCAGCTGCCCACGGCCGTACAGACCGTTGGCAAGGCGGCGGAAAAAGCCGCTCGTTTCCGTATGCCCGCAACCGAGGCCGTGCTTTTGAACGCCGTGGACGACGCGCGGGAAACCCGTATCCCTACCGGCAACGAGGAGCTGGACCGGGTGCTGGGCGGCGGGCTGGTAGAGGGCAGCGTAACGCTTCTGGGCGGCGATCCGGGCGTGGGCAAATCCACGCTTTTATTACAGGTGGCCGCGGAGCTGAGTACGACGCGAAACGTGCTTTACGTAAGCGGCGAGGAAAGCGTGCGCCAGATTAAAATGCGGGCGAAGCGGCTGGAGGTCCGGCAGGATCGGCTGTACGTGCTGGCGGAAAACGGCGTGGAAAGCATATTGGAAAAATGCGAAACCGCAAACCCGGACGTGCTGGTGATCGATAGCATCCAGACCATGGTTTCCGCGGAGAGCGCCAGCGCGCCGGGGAGCGTTTCCCAGGTGCGGCAAAGCGCGTCCGCCATCATCCGCCACGCCAAAACCACCGGGCTTTCGGTGTTCCTGGTGGGGCACGTTACCAAGGACGGCACCCTGGCAGGCCCGCGGGTGCTGGAGCACATGGTGGATACGGTGCTCAGCTTCGAAGGCGACCGGCAGCACGAATACCGGCTGCTGCGCGCCACCAAAAACCGCTTCGGCAGCGTGAACGAGCTGGGCGTATTCGAAATGCGGCAGTCGGGCATGTTTCCCGTTCCCAACCCCAGCGAAACGCTGCTTTCCCAGCGCGCGCGCGGGGCGAGCGGCAGCGTGGTGTTCTGCGCGATGCACGGAAGTCGCCCTATTTTGTGCGATTTGCAGGCGCTGGCGGCGCACAGCTTTTACAACATGCCCCGCCGCACCGTGGGCGGGCTTGATTCCGGCCGCATTGCGCTGCTGCTGGCCGTAATGGAAAAACGCGCGGGCAAAAAGCTGTACGACCAGGACGTATACGTGAGCGTTGCGGGCGGCCTGGAGCTGGACGACCCCGCCGCGGACCTTGCGGTGTGTTTGGCGGTCGCCTCCAGCTTGGAGGGCTTCGCCCTTTCGCAGAAGCTGTGCGTGATGGGCGAAATCGGCCTGTGCGGCGAGGTGCGCCCCATTGCGCACGCGGAACGCCGCGTGGCGGAATGCATGCGGCTTGGCTTTACGGAAATTATCCTGCCCCGGCAGAACCTCAAAAACCTGCCTCCCGTGAAAAACGCAACCGTCACCGGCGTGGATACGCTGATGCAGGCGCTGGCCGTGGTACATTAAACCCAATTTTGGAAGGAACGGCGACATGAAAAAGATACGATGGATCGGCCAGATGCTGCGGCTCCTCATTACGCTGGCGGGCGCGGGCGTCGGCGCGCTGGTTGCCGCTTTGGTGCGGCCTTTTCTGCAAACCCTGTACCCGGAGCTGTTCAACGGGCCGGACAGCCTATTGATCCTTTATTCTGTATTATGCACGGTCGGCGCGGTGATCCTGTTCGCATTTTCCCAGCCGTTGATGCTCCGCGTGATGCGTTTGAGCGGAAAGATTGAGCGCCGGTGGACGAGCATGCCCACGCGGCAGATTTTGCTGTCCTCCGTGGGGCTGATCATCGGGCTGGTGGTTGCGGCGCTGATCCACCTGCTGATCCTGTCGCTGGGCTCCAGCCTTTTAACCGTGTCCATCAGCGCGATCGTTTACGTGGTGCTGGGGACGATGGGAATGCGCATCGGCTATCAGCGGTATAACGGGAAAAGCGTTCCGCTGCGCAGCCGCAGGCACCGGGATACGCTGGACATTATTCTGGACGAAGCCGGCGCCGGGGACGACGAACCCGCCGAAGCCGCGCTTCCCGCCGCCGCCCCCGTCAAAATACTGGATACGTCCGTGCTCATCGACGGCCGGATTTTGGATATCGCGGGCACCGGCTTTCTGGAGGGCAGCCTCGTGGTATCCGAAATCGTGCTCGACGAGCTGCGCCACATTGCCGACAGCGCCGATACCCTTAAGCGCACGCGCGGCCGCCGCGGGCTGGACATTGTAAAGCAGCTGCAAACCCAGCTGGAGGACCGCGTGGTGATCCGCCCCCGGGACCCGGACGACGGCGCCGAGGTGGACGTGCAGTTGCTCAAGCTCTGCCGCACCCTGGGCGGCGTGGTGGTGACCAACGACTATAACTTAAACAAGGTGGCGCGCATCAGCGGCGTGAAAGCCCTGAACATTAACGATCTGGCCAACGCGCTGAAACCGATGCTGGCCGCGGGCGAGGAGCTTGCGGTGGACATCGTCCGCGAGGGCAAGGAAAACGGGCAGGGCGTAGCCTATCTGGACGACGGCACGATGATCGTGGTGGATCACGCGAGGCCGCTGATCGGCAAAAAAGCGTTCATCGTGGTGACGACGGTGCTGCAGACCAGCGCCGGGCGCATGATTTTCGCGTCGCTCAAGGAAAACGCTTCCGGGAGGGAAAGCTGAGCATGATTCTGTTTCAAAGCGATTACCAGGAAGGCGCCGTTGCGCCGGTTTTGGACGCGCTGGTAAAAACCAACGCGGTTGCGTGCCCCGGCTACGGGGAAGACCCCATCACCGCGCAGGCGAAAGCGCTGATCCGCAATCTTTGCGAAGCGCCGGGCGCGGACGTTCATTTTTTTGTGGGCGGAACCCAGGCAAACCTCACGCTGATCGCCGCCGCGCTGCGGCCGTTTGAGGGCGTGCTGTGCGCCGATCCCGGCCATATCAACACGCACGAGACCGGCGCCATCGAGGCGACCGGCCACAAGGTGCTTGCGCTGCCCGCAACCGACGGCAAGATTACCGCGCGCCAGATTTTGGACGCGTACGAGGCGCATGTGCAGGACGTAACGCACGAGCACATCGTGCGGCCCGCGATGATTTACCTGAGCCATCCCACGGAGCTTGGCACGCTGTATACCTCAAGCGAGCTCGACGCCATCCACCGGGTGGCGCGGCGCTGCGGGCTGAAACTGATGATCGACGGCGCGCGCCTTGCCTACGGCCTTGCGGCGGACGACAGCGTAAACCTTCCCTACCTTGCCGCCATCTGCGACGCGTTTACGATCGGCGGTACGAAATGCGGCGCGTTGTTTGGCGAGGCCGCGGTCTTGAAAAGCGCGGCGGACTGGCCGCATTTCCGCTACCACATCAAGCAGCGCGGCGCGTTGCTGGCCAAGGGCAGGCTGCTTGCCGTGCAGTTTCAAGCGTTGCTGCAGGACGGCCGTTATGTTGCGCTTGCGCGGGAAGCCAACGAAATGGCGGGGGAAATCAAGCGGGCGTTCCAGCAAAAGGGCTTTCCCCTGCTGTGCGACACGCGGTGCAACCAGGTTTTCCCCGTTCTGCCCAACGACGTTTTGGACGCGCTGCAGCAGAATTTTACCTTTGCGTTCTGGGCGGCGACGGACAAGGCGCATTCGGCCGTGCGGATCACCGTGGGCGTGACCACGCCGCGGGAGAATGTACAGGCCTTGCTGCGGGCTGTGGAAGCCTTATAGGCGCAAGTTTTCCGCTTTTTGCAAAAAAGACGCGTTCATCACGAATTTTCGCCAAAATATTGCCAGAAATTTTAAATTTATCCTTGACAATGTAATAATTTTGTAATATTATCAGGCTGAGTTTTCATCTATACCCAATATAATCTTATGAATCACGAAATACATACGGAAACGGGGAGAAAGCAGCATGAAAAAAATGATGCGCAGCGGCAACAGAATGAGCAAAGGCATTTCGCTTTTGTTAATGTTGAGTCTGCTGATCACCCTCCTGCCGACCTCTATCGCCGCAGCCGCGACGGTAGGCGCATACGGCAGCGTGACGGTGACGACCAAGAACGTCGTCATCCGTGCAACGGCCGCCGGCGCGAGGACCGGCTTCTTCGCGCAGAAGGGCACCTACCCGATGATCGGCCCCGTGGAAACGGTGGACGGCGTGGCCTGGTACAACATCCAGACCAGCGAAACGGCCGGTTTCGTAAGCGGGCTGTATGCCACGGCCAGTTACGGCAGCGCGGGCATGCCCAGCTTTGACAAGAAGTATGTCAACATCGTGGCGGATCTCGTAGCCTATACCGGCGCGGCGACCGCCGGGTATGACCATACGCTTGCAGGCGGCCATCAGGTTCCCATCGCCGCCGCCACCAACCCCATTTTGCAGCTGGACACCGGCGTCTCGTATACCGTGGACGGCGTTGCGTACATCGACCTGTACTACAACAACGCACTCCACCACACCGAGTATACCAACGCCATCGCCAACTATATTATGACGGTGGATAACGTAAACGATTACATTTACAACAACGTGTGGCCCGCCTACGCGACCGCGGCTACCCGGCAGAAGCCCGCCAAGGGCGACATCCTGACGCACGCCATCCAGACCGCGCTGAACGTGCTGGGATACTTCAGCGATGCGATCGACGCCTCGTTTGGCGATATGACCGAAACCGCCGTGAAGAATTTCCAGACCAAGAACAGCCTCTCCGCAGATGGCATCGTGGGAGCGACGACGTATGCCAAGCTGTTCCCGCAGGCGATCGCCGAGGTAAATCTGCGGCGCGCCAACTACGGCCTGGGCACGACGCCGGGCGGCACGACGACCGTAAGCATGATCCAGACCACGATCAAGAACCTGCGCCTGCGCAAGTCCTACTCCACCAGTTCCGCGTACGTTGGGGTGGTCCCGGTCGCGGGAACCATTCTCACCTATACCCGCACGCAAACAAACGGCAGCACCACCTGGTACTACGTGCAGTATAACGGCGTTTACGGCTGGGTGATGGGCACCTACGTGACGGCTTATACCGCGCCCACGGGCGGCAGCAGCGGCGGCACAACAACGCCGACCATCTCCAACTGGGGCACCGTTAAAATTACCAAAAAGCTGACGGCCATCCGCGTGACGGCCAACGGCAAGCGCACCGGTTACAGCGTGAACACCGGCGACGTATGTACGATGATCGGCCCGTCCGTCACCGCGGGGGGCTATACCTGGTACCACATCCGCACCCAGAACGGCCGCGAGGGCTTCGTGCGCGGAGACTGCGCCACGGCGTCGTTCGGCAGCGCCGGGATGCCGGATTCGACAAAGTCCTATGTGCAATTCCTGTATGACAATATGAAGATCAATTTGGGCAGCGATCCCGCAGTGCTAGGGCCTGAAGTAACACTCCCGAAAGGCACCGTGCTGCAGCTGGTCAATGGCATCCCCTATACCGTGGCAACCGTGGAGTACATCAACGTTTATTACCGCAATAACGTGTACAACGTAAAGTACACTAACGCCGTGGCCGAAGGGCTGATGTCGCAGGACAACACCAACAACTACATCTCCTCCGTACTCTGGGCCCGCACGCTTGACAACGCCACCGAGATCGTCGGCAAAGCGGCGGACGGCGGCATGCTCTACCAGAGCGATATCTGCGTGCAGGCCGTGCAGGCAGCCCTGTATCAGCTGGGCTTATACAGCGACAAGATGGACGGCATCTGCGGCGATAAAACCTCCGCGGCCATCCAGAAGTTCCGCAAAACCCTCACCGGCGTAACGGAAACGCCGGCGCTCGTAGGCTCCTCCGTGAGCGCGGAGCTCTTCGCGCAGGCAACCGCCGCGCTGCAGGCCAAGCTCACCGCGGCCTCCGGCACCGACACGGGAGACGGCACGGTTCCCGCCGCCGGAGCCTTCGGCACGGTCAACGTCGTGAAAAAGGGCTCCTGGGCCGAGATCGACGGCGGCTCCACCTCGCTGTTCCCCAAGGGCAGCACGATTACGGTGATGTCCGTCATGACCAAGCAGGTGTTCCGCCTGTACCGCTGGTCGGGCGCCAACCATGCCGACTGCGTACCCTATGACACCAGCGACACCGCCACCCTGTGCTCCATCCTGGGCGTTACCTACAACTCCGCCAGCCCCAGTTCCAGCGAGCTGGCGTCGGTCAAGGGCGCCGGTAACGACGATTGGCCCAGCTACACCTGGCCCAAGTTCCGTTGGGACAACATCACGAAGATCAACGACAGCGACGGGAAGATCCCCGTGTGGGTCAACATCAACGGCACCGTATACTGCGCCAGCATCTACGTGATCCCGCACGGCTACACCGGCACGAGCAGCTTCTCGCTTTCCAAGCTCGGCGGCAAGATGTACTACGAACGCAACAACATGTACGGTATGCTGTGCGTGCACTTCTACGGCAGCACCACGCACACGTCCGGCACCGTGAACGCGGACCACATGGCAAACATCAACTACGCGTACAACAACGCGGCCGCGTACTTCGGCGCCAGCAAAGTGAAATAACAAAGACCTCCGCTGCAAACCAACAACCGCGCCGGATCACCGGCGCGGTTTTCGTTTCCGGCATACGGGGCCAACCCATCGGTATTTTTCATTGGTCCGCCGCAGCCTCTTGACAGCGGCGGTTTCCTTTTGTATAATCACATCGAAATATTTAGATATTTCGATGTTTTCACGGAATCCGTACGCACGCCCACCCGCCTCCAAACATACAACTGGAAAAGGAGCATCCCTATGAAATCATCCGCCAAACCCGACATCGGTTTTTTTGAGAAGTATCTGTCGCTTTGGGTTTTACTGTGCATGGCGGCCGGCGTGCTGATTGGCAACTACCTGCCCCAGATTCCAGCGTTTCTGGCGCAGTTCGAATATGCCAACGTTTCCATTCCCATCGCCATCCTCATTTGGCTGATGATTTACCCCATGATGCTGAAGGTGGATTTCCAAAGCATCCGGGACGTTGGCAAGAACCCCAAAGGGCTGTTCGTCACCTGGGTGGTGAACTGGCTGATCAAGCCCTTCACGATGTTTGGAATCGCATGGGTATTCTTCTTTGTGATCTTCAAGGCATGGATCCCGGAGCCGCTGGCGCGGGAGTATCTGGCGGGCGCGGTGCTGCTGGGCGCGGCCCCCTGCACGGCGATGGTCTTCGTGTGGAGCCATTTAACCAAGGGCGACGCCGCCTATACGGTGGTGCAGGTCGCCACCAACGACCTGATCATCCTGATCGCGTTCACGCCGATCGTCGCGCTGCTGCTGGGCATCGGCGGTATCGCGATCCCCTGGGACACGCTGTTTCTCTCCATCGGCCTGTTCGTGGTGATCCCGCTGGCGGGAGGCATGCTGACGCGGCGCGCCATCGTCCGCCGCAAGGGGCAGGCGTATCTGGAGCAAACGGTGATCCCGAAATTTTCCAAGGTTACGGTCATCGGTCTGCTGCTGACGCTGATCCTCATATTCTCGTATCAGGGCAACGTTATTTTGCATAACCCGCTGCACATCCTGCTGATCGCCGTACCCCTCGTCCTGCAGACGTTTCTGATCTTCTTTACGGCCTACCTCTCCTCCAGAGCGCTGCGGCTTCCCCACTGCATCGCCGCCCCCGCCGGGATGATCGGCGCGAGCAACTTCTTCGAGCTTGCGGTGGCCGTGAGCATTTCGCTGTTCGGCGCGGCCTCCCCCGCCACACTTGCGACCATCGTGGGCGTTCTGGTGGAAGTGCCCGTAATGCTCATGCTGGTGAGGATTGCCAACCGGACGAAAGGATGGTTCGCAGCCTGATGAAAAAAGTCGCCTTCATCTGCGTGCACAACTCCTGCCGCAGCCAGATTGCGGAAGCGCTGGGAAAGCATCTGGCAGCCGATTGTTTTGAGAGCTATTCCGCGGGTACGGAACTAAAAGACCGCATCAACCCCGACGCCGTGCGCCTGATGAAGGCGCGTTACGGCATCGACATGGAGCAGACCCAGCGGCCGAAGCTGCTATCGGAGCTCCCGCCCGTGGATGTTGTGATCACCATGGGCTGCAACGTGCGCTGCCCCTTTCTGCCCTGCAAGCGCCGCGAAGATTGGGGCCTTGAAGACCCCACCGGGCAGGGCGACGAGGCGTTTATCAGCGTGATTGAAACCATCGAGGCAAAGATAAAGGCCCTCGCAGAAACCTGCGAGAGCGCAGACCGCTGATACCCATGTTTACAGCGGTTTGACCGACTGTGAAAAAGCGAGGCTCCCGCAGGTTTCTGCGGGAGCCTTTGCGTATTCAGCGGTTACAGTTCGAACCGTTCCAGAACCTTCTTGGCCACGCGAAACCGCGACATGCGGCTGTCCATGGCCTCTTTCTCCAGCACCCGGTGCGCTTCTTCCTCGGTAATGCGCATGTGCTCGATCAGCAGGCATTTGGCGCGGTCGATCACCTTGAGCTCCTCATAGCGGGTTTGCAGCTTGGCGGTCTGCTCCTTGTAGATCAGAAGCCGGTTGCGGCACGCGATGCCCACCTTGAAGGTCTGCTCGAACAGCAGCTGGTTGACCGGCTTGGTCACAATCAGCACGCCCGCTTCCATGGCCGCGTCCGCAATCAGCGCCGCGACCTCGGGCTTTACGAGCAGCACGACCGCCGCCGTGGTGTTGCGCGCCAGATCGGTTGCCAGCTCCAGGCCGGATTCATCGGTCAGAGGTGCGTTGATCAGCGCGGCGGTGAACGCTTCGCCGTTCATTTTCCGGCGCGCCTGCACTCCGCTTGCCGCCACCACAAATTCGCCGACGAAAATGGCGCACAGCCATTCCTTCAGCTTCTCCTGCCCCTTTGCGGCTACCAGCAAAAAGCGCTCCTGCGTCAAAGCGTTACTCCTATACGGTCAGAAACATTGAAACTGCTTGTTGAACAGGCTGGTTTTATCCTGGCGGTCGAGCAGCATCAATTCCTCCGCTTTGTACAGGAAGGAGTCAATCACACACTGCGGGAGAGAACGTTTGACGAAATCGCTGTTGCGGGCCGCAATGATGGCGGCGTTCAGGGATTCGGGAAGGACGGGCATATCCGCAAAGCCGCTGTCCACGGCCTTGGGCAGCTCCTCGCCCCGTTCGATACCCTCCAGCGCGGCGTGGATGATCAGCGCGTACGCCAGATAGGCGTTGGACAGGCTATCCGCGCTGGTGATCTGCATACGCGCAAACCGGTGCTGCGGCAGCGGCACCCGCACGGCGTTCAGGTTGCGCTCGTGCGACCAGCAAACGCGGTTGGGCGTTTCGCCGTCCGTCAGGCGGTCGTAGCTGTTGGGAATGGGGTTTAGAAACAGCGTGATATCGGACAGCCGGTTCAAAACGCCCGCCATGGCGGCCTTCGCTTCGGGGAGCAGCTCTCCGTTTTCCATCTCAAACAGGTTTTTCCGGTCCTTGAACAACGCGAAGTTCACCTTGAAGGCGTTGCCGAATTCATCCGGAAGGGGCTTGGGCATAAAGGACGCGCTCAGCCCGTACCGCGTAGCGATGGTGCGAACGGCGTTGTGAAACGCCACCAGATGATCGGCGCCCGTCAGCGGGTCGGCCCGGTGGAAATCGATCTCGTTCTGGCCGGGGCCGCGCTCATGATGGCTGACCTCCGGGCGGATGTTCATGGACAAAAGCGTCAAACAGATTTCACGGCGCACGTCTTCCCCGCGGTCCAGGGGGGCGACGTCCAGATAGCTGCCGCGATCCTGCGGCCGGTTAGTGATGCGCCCCTGCTCGTCGGCTTCAAACAGATAGAACTCGCACTCCGCGCCGATGCGGATGGAGTAACCGCGGCTCTTGGCCTGCTCCTTGGCGCGGCGCAGAATACCGCGGGTATCGCCGTCGTACAGCTTTCCGTCGGCCGTCAGCACGTCGCAAAGCAGGCGGCACACGCGGCCGGATTGCGGCCGCCACGGCAGGATGCACAGCGTTTCCGGGTCCGGCCGCAGCAGCAGGTTATCCCGCTTGCCTGCGCTCAGGCCGTTGATGGCCTCGGAATCAAACGGCACGCCGTGTTCGAACGCCTCGGGCAGCAGTTCCGGCTGAATGGCGATATTCTTCAATTTTCCGAACAGATCCGGAAACGCGAGGCGGACAAACTTTACGTCGTTCTCCTCCAGAAAATCCATCACTTCTTGCGCTAGCATGGCACTCCTCCAAATCTCCGTCTCGGGCGCGGCGCGGCGGCTGTGTGTTTACGAGTGCAGCTCAGGCCGCTATCAAACCATGTTTGGAAGCGGGATGATTGCCGGTTCAGGGTACCATCGGCTAAAAGCCAAACGTGACGCGGCCTTGCAAGCATGCCCGATCGCGCGTTTACGAGCGCAGCTCCAAAAGCTTCTGTTTCAGCTGCGCTTCCAGGACGAGCAGCTGTCTCTCGGCATCAATGCGCTGCTGGTGGCCTTCTTTTTGCACATTCATCACCTCGGTGATGGTATCGATTAGGTCCTGGTTGGTTTTGGCGAGCGTCGTAATGTCGATAATGCCGCGCTCGGCCTCCCTCGCCGTTTCGATGGTGCCCATCTTGAGCATTTCGGCGTTCTTCTTCAAAAGCTCGTTGGTCATGTTGGTGACGGCCGTCTGCGCGTGCAGCGCCTGCTGGCTGCGGGCAAGGCCCAGCGCGATGACGATCTGGCTCTTCCACAGCGGCAGCGTGTTGGAAAGCGTGGACTGGATGCGTTCCACCAGAAGGCTGTCGTTGTTTTGCAAAAGCCGGATCTGCGGCGCCATTTGCAGCGCCACGGTGCGGGTGAGCTTCAAATCATGAATCTTCTTTTCAAAACGGTCGCAGGCGGTGGCAAGGTCGTTCACACGCTGGGCGTCCATGGTGTCGCCGCTGGCCTTGGCCTTCGCGCTCAATTCCTGCAGCGCGCCCGCGCGCACCTCCGCCAGTTTTTTCTCGCCCGCCACGATGTACATGGTGAGCTCTTTGAAATACTGCGTATTCATATCGTAGAGGTGGTTTAACATGCTGATGTCCTTGAGGAGCTTGCGCTGGTTTTCCTCCAGCGTGGAAGCCACCTCATCCACGTTCACGTCCACCTTTTCATAGCGGTTCTTGATTTCCTCAAAGTTGCGCTTGGCGTTCCAGAACAGCCCGCGGATGCCGGAGGGTTTGTCCGATTCGGTGGAAAACCCCTTGATTTCGCTGATGAGCCTCACCAGCATCTCGCCGGTTTCCCCGGTCTGATCGGTGCGGACGGTGGCAAGAGCGCTGTCCGAAAAATCCGCGACCTTCTTCTGCGCGCTCGCGCCGTAGAGCAGCACGTGCTCCGGATTTTCAATATTGATTTTTTTGGTGAACTCCTCGATGGTCTGCTTTTCCGACGCGCTGAGCATGGAGGTATCCAGCTCCTGCAGCGCGGCCTCCGCAACCTTCACCGAGGCGGCGGCGGGCGCGCCCGCGTTCACCTTTTCCAGCGCCGCGACCGCTTCCTCCAGATCCGCCTTATCCTTGGCCATGGATTGCTCGTCGAGCTTCAATTCGGGTATCGCTTCGGCCTGCGCCTTTACGGGTTCGTCCGCCATGTGTGGGTTCCTCCTCAATATTCAATCTGCCGGGCCTGCGATCCGCCGGTTGCGGACGCGGTTTGCTGCGGCTGTGGCTGCGCCTGCGGCGCTTCGGTTCTCTTTTTCTGTTCCACGGCGGCGTTGATTTCCGCCGCGCGGCGCGCCTGGTCCGCCGCGAGCTGCAGCTCGGTCTCGGTCAGGCCGTCGCGCCGGAGCATTTGCTCCAGTACGTCGATATCGGTGGTGATGTCCAAAACGTCGTCCTGATACAGCTTCGAAAGCAGGGTTTGGCAGCCCTTGATGACCGTGCCCAGCGCGTCGTTGATGCGCTGGCGGGCTTCCACAATTTCCGTGCCGCCAACGCCGCGCTCGTCGATCGTGCGGTAGGTGCGTACGATTTTCAGCGTCGTGGGCAGGTAGTATTCCATGAACTTGCGGATCTGCGGCGCTTTTTCCGGCTTCTCGTGCACGGCACGGAAAATTTCCCCGCAAAGGATTTCCAACTGCGCCAGCTTATCCGTCAGCAGCGCGTCGGGAATTTTCAGGTTCTCCTCGCGGATCTGCCGGATGGCCTCCTGGCCCTTGTCCAGCAGCGTATCCACTTCCTGGTTGCCGGTCTTTTCCACCGGCGGCGCGGCAACGGGCATGGCGGCGCGCATTTTACGCTCGCTGCTCTGGTTGTTATTGGCCTGCAGGTCCTGCCCGGTGACCATGGAGCGGACGACCGAGCTTACGATGCCGGAAAGAATGAACGCGCCGATCAGACCGCCGAAGCCGCTGAAGCCAAGCAGCGCAAAACAGACCACAAGCGATATGCCAAACGCCATGCTTCCGGCTTTTTTTCCTCTGTTCTGCCGTTCTTTCCTGGTTGAGTTGCTCATGTCTTTCCTCTGCTCCATCCCACGTTGTTTGTTTCCTGTTGTCCGCTAAAGTATAGCATATCCCGCAAAGCAAGAAAAGACAAAACGCTTCAAATCTGCTGAGGAGAAGATGAACGCTGCATTAGAATGCTCTGGAACCGCAAAACGGGCGCGCGCCGCGGTATGAAGCGCGGCCTGCGCTGCGGGGTTTTCCCTGCTCCGGCAAGCGGTTAGCGGGCGTGCCGACGCGTTGACAATCCCAGGGCGTTGGCTTATGATAAACAGCGAAACCTGCTTAAAGTGGAGGCGAAGATATGGCTTTGGTCACCGTAAACGAGGATCTGTGCAAAGGGTGCGGGCTGTGCGTGGAAGCATGCCCGAAGAAGATAATGAAGCTGGACAATACCCACATCAACCAGAAGGGCTACCACACCGCCTGCTGCTCCGCGATGGCGGAGTGCATCGGCTGCGCGTTTTGCGCCACCATGTGCCCGGATGTGGCGATCGTCGTGGAAAAGTAAACTCGGCGCTCGCCGGGAAGGGGTGTACCCATGAAGAAGCTCATGAAGGGCAACGAAGCGATTGCCGAAGCCGCGGTGCAGGCCGGATGCCGGTATTTTTTCGGCTACCCGATTACGCCGCAGAATGAAATTCCCGAGTATATGTCCAGGCGTCTGCCGGAGGCGGGCGGCTGCTTTTTGCAGGCGGAAAGCGAAGTTTCCGCCATCAATATGGTATACGGCGCGGGCGGCGCAGGCGCGCGTGTGATGACCAGCTCCTCCAGCCCCGGCATCAGCTTAAAGCAGGAAGGCATCAGCTATCTGGTAGGCGCGGAGGTGCCGTGCGTGATCGTCAACATCATGCGCTGCGGCCCCGGGCTTGGCGGCATTCAGCCCGCCCAGAGCGATTATTACCAGGCAACGCGGGGCGGTGGGCACGGCGATTACCGCACCTGCGTGCTTGCGCCTGCCAGCGTGCAGGAAGCCGTGGACTTGACCCAGGCCGCTTTCGACATTGCGGACCGCTACCGCAACCCCGTCATGGTGCTTGGCGACGGCATGATCGGCCAGATGATGGAACCCGTGGATCTGGACAACGGCTACCGCCCGGCTGCCGATCTTTCCGAGAAAACCTGGGCTGCGGACGGGCACAAGGCCACGCCGGGCAGGCCGCGCAGCATCGTCAACAGCCTGTATATCGACCCCAAGGTGCTGGAACGCCATTGCGAGCGTTTGGAATCCAAATATAAAATAATTTCCGAACGCGAGTGCCGCTGGCAGGAGGAAATGCTGGACGACGCGGAGATTGTGCTCGTAGCCTACGGCACCACCAGCCGCGTATGCCGCAGCGCCATGCGCAAATGCCGGGAGCTTGGCTACCGGGTGGGCATGCTCCGGCCGATCACGGTTTGGCCCTTCCCCACGGAGGCGATCCGCAAAACCATTCCCACGGCCATGCACTATCTGGCGGTGGAGATGAGCGCGGGCCAGATGGTGGACGACGTCCGCCTTGCGGTGAACGGAGAGCGCCCCGTGCACTTCTACGGCCGGATGGGCGGCATGGTTCCCACGGTATCCGAGGTTGTGGCGGAGATCCGGAAATGCGGCGAACCGCATTTGCGGACCGCCGCGGAAACCGCGCTGGAACACGCGATTGAGGAAAAGCTGCAATCCGTCACCGAATCGGTGAAAGACATCCTGAAAAAAGCAAGAAAGACTCTTTTCGAAACCAGAGTTTGCGATGCGCACACATCATTGAATTTTAAGACGGGAGCGAAGGAAAAGGAGGCAGCAACAATGCCTGACGAGCATTCCTTTGACGAAATCGAAACTAAATTCAAGGCCGCGCTGAGCCAGATGAAGCAAAAACTGCAGGAAGCCAGCGAGAAGGTGACCGCCACCTCGCCCCAGGAGATGGAGCGCAAGGTGAAGGAAGCCGCCGACATGATGGCGCAGCGGATTCGGCAGGCCGCGCAGGTGATGGAACAGAAGTTGGCCGATGCCGGGCTCGGGTTTGAGGAACAGGCGCCTGAAACGCAAGCGCAACCTGAAACGCAGGCGCAGCCCGAAGCCGCCGCGCAAGACGCCGCGGAGGCCTATGAAACGGCTTCCGCCGCCGTGAAACAGGAAACGCAGGCGGCAGCCGACGCACTGGACGAAGCCGTGCGCGCGGCGGCGGGCACGCCCGCCCAGGCGGAGGAAGCGGTCTGGGCGACCGAGGCCGAAAGCGTCGCGGAGACCGAGCCGGAAACGCCGGGCATGGAAACGCCCGCTGCGGCCGCGGAAGAATTCCCCGCCAACGGCGTGGCCGCGTTTGCTTACGGTTTCGGCGACGAACCTTCCAACGACGCCGACGACGACGATGACGATGACGACGATGACGACGACGACGACGGCGACGACGACGACGACGACGACGACGGCGACGACGACGACGATGACGACGACGATGACGATGACGATGACGACGACGACGATGATGACGACGACGATGACGACGACGATGACGATGACGATGACGACGACGAGGAGGAAGACGCCGAAACCGGCGAACAGCGCGGCGAAGCTGCTGCCGATCCGGCGAATGACGGCGCTTGCGACGATTTAAGCGTATACGCATCGGAAGACGCGCACGAACCGGAGGACGAAACCCCCGCGTTCGAGCCGCGGGCGGACGCGGGAATTGCCGCCGAAGCCGCTGACGGTTTCGAAGTGGACGCGTTCACCTTTAAGGAACAGGACGCGGAACCCGTCTTCGAGGAACCCGCCGTGGAATCCGTCTCCGAGGAACCCGCCGCGGAACCCGTCTCCGAGGAACCCATCACGCCGCCTGTTATGGAAGAACCCGCCGCGGAACCCGTCTTCGAGGAACCCGCCGCGCTGCCCGTTGTAGAAGAACCAGCCGCGCCGCCTGTTATGGAAGAACCCGCCGTGGAATCCGTTTTTGAGGAACCCATCGCGCCGCCTGTTATGGAAGAACCCGC
>JAEWTC010000052.1 GCA_023459675.1 Bacillota bacterium
GTTTTGCCGCGCCCGTTGCGCCCGATCAGCCCAAGGCGCCAGCTGGTGTCAACCTGAAAAGAAAGATCGGTAAACACGTCGTCATAACTGCCTTCATAGGCAAAGGATACCTGATTGCATTGTAATAGAGCCATAATATCACCTCGTGCAAACGCAAGGGGTGGCAAAGAAAAACAGAGCCTTCCGGCCGCGTCATCCTGCCGACAGCAAACAAAATCAAGCCGTATCGGCCGACTGTTGCAACCCCCGAAAGTTCAGGGCGGCAGGTTATTCGCGCATCCTTTCAACTCCGTTTCACTGATGATGGCTTATCCTAGCATGGCGGAAACCGGTTGTCAACGGTTACCGCACGCTGAAGCGGTAGGTGGTTTTGGTGAAGTAAACTTCCTCGGGGCGCAGCACGACGCTGGGAAAGTGCGGGTGATGAATGGAATCCGGGTAGCGCTGCGTTTCCAGGCACACGGCGCTGTACATCGCGTATCTGGCGCCGCCTTTACCGGTCTGGTTCAGGCCCTGCCCCGTATACACCTGTACGCCCGGCAGGTCCGTAATGCACTGCATTTCGCGGCCGGTTTTGGGCGAGTAGAGCGTCGCAATCAGCTTATCCTCCCGGTCCCTGCCCGCGCAATAGTTAAAGTCAACGCCTCGCGCGCCAAGCATCGCGCGGTCCGGTTTGTCCAGCACGTCGCCGATCCGCGTGGGCGTTTGAAAACCGTACACGACGTCCGCCGCGGGGATCAGCTTTCCGGTGGGAATCAGGCCGTCGTCCGCCTCGGTTACGAAGTCCGCGAACACCTGCAGCGTCAGATCGCGGATGTCTTTGGCGTCGTGGCCGTCGAGGTTAAAATAGCTGTGGTTGGTCAGGTTGACGATCGTGAGCTTGTCGGTAGTCGCCCGGTAGGCAATCGTCAGGGCGTTATCATCGTCGAAGGTATAAAGCGCTTCCACGTGCAACGTGCCCGGGAAGCCCTGATCGCCGTCGGGGCTGACAAGGGAAAGCTTCAGGCCGTGCCGGGTCGCTTCCGCGTCAAACACGCGCATCCCGAAGCCTTCCGGGCCGCCGTGCAGGTTATTGGGGCCGTTATTCGCCTGCAGCGGGAAGGTTTCACCGCCCAGCGAGAACGACGCGCCTGCGATGCGGTTGCCGTACCGCCCGATCAGCGCGCCCAAGAAGCCGCTGTTGGCTTCGTATGCCGCGGCGTCGTCATACCCAAGCACGACGTCGCCCAGGTTTCCGCTGCGGTCCGGCACCAGAATGCGGGTAATGACGCCGCCGTAGTTCAGCACGGAAACCGAAGCTCCGTGCGCGTTGGTCATCGTATATTCCGTGATGGGCCGCCCCGCCCGATCGGTTCCGTATGGTTTCGTCGTCATGTGCATGGGCATCCTCCGGCTGAAAATTTCCTCAAGTATAGCGCACCGCCGATACGGGGTCAAGGCCGCCTTGACGAAACGTGTTTGGAAAGCATACAATAATCCTGATTATTCTGATTTATGAAAGGAAGAACTGCATGTTTGGACGCCGACACGAAGGCCGCCGTGTGCGGAAACTTGACCCCATTATCGAGGCGATGCCCTACCTGATGCCGATGCGCTGCGACGCGATGGTGTACATGGATTATGATTTGGATTATGAGCCGATGATGCAGTATATCGCCGAGAAGGCGCGCACCGAACGGATTAAAATCACGTTTCTGGAATTACTGATCGCCTCCTATGTTCGCGCCATATCGCAGGTTCCCGAAATCAACCGTTTTATCATCAACAAGCAATATTTCAACCGCACGGAGCTCACCTGCGCGATGGTGGTTCTCATGGATACCCCGGACGGCAGCGTGAAGGAAAACACCATTAAAATCTGGTTTGATCCTAGCGACACCATTTACGACGTACAGGCGCGCGTCACCCGCAAGATTGAGCAAAACCGGAAGGTGGAAGACCTGGGAGGGGCGATCAAAATTGCGAAGGTCGTGCTGAAAATCCCAGGGCTTACGTCTCTGATTGTTTGGGCGGCGCGTTTTCTGGACCGTTACGGTCTGCTGCCGGGATTTCTGATCGACGAGCTGCCCTTCCACACCGGCCTGTGGCTGACGAACAACGCCTCCATCGGCCTCAAGGCAGTGCATCACCATATTTACAACTTCGGCAACTCCAGCCTGTTCTTTGCGCTGGGAACGCCGGACCGCGGGTATAAGCTGGACGCCAAGGGTAACTCCGTACGGTGCGCCACTATCCCCGTCGGCGTAACGGTGGATGAACGCGTCTGCGCGGGCGCGACGTTTGCCAAGATGTTCAAAATCATGCGGGAGTGCCTGAAAAACCCCGAACTTTTGGAAACGCCACCGGAACGGGTGTATTACAACGAAGGGGCGGAATATCACGTACCCAAGCCGGAAGCGAAAGTAAGCTGAGGATGGAGTTTCATGGGAAAACCGATGCCAGAAACTGCTAAATTGTTACAATCGGGGAAGAGAATTAACGAATTGTATCATGTAGTTTACAAAATCGAAATATATGATATAATGAAAATCCGCCTGTGATAGTTGGATTTGCAACCCGAGGAGACTGAGCATGAATTCTGGCCGCACCAAATATACATCCACGCCGACTTTCGGTATGCAACGGCGCGGCTTTGGCAAGAAACACACGGAAGCCAAGCCGATTGCGGAGTTGGACTTCACACAAAAACCAACCCCTGATTTCGACGCACCGGTTTCCGGCGCACCCGATCTGTTTGGAATGCCGCAGGGAATTTATCACGATCCCGTTCCGCGGCAGGTACCGGCGCCGTATCAGGCGATGCCCGTACAGGGCATGAACGGCGGCTTTGCGGCTCCCATGCAGAACGCGGGCATGCAGCCGGCGTACCCCTTATACGGCGTGGGGCAGGGGAACCCCTACGGCGAAACGGCCCAGCCGTTCACCGGCACGCCGCTTCCGCAGATCCCCCCGCTTGCCAACACGGCGCAGGCCGCGCCTTCGTACGGTGGCACCGTGCGCGCGCAGGGGTATGTGCCGCCCTCCGCGTATCAGACCGAGCAACCGGCAGGAATGCCGTTCAGCAATATGGCGACGGGCTACCCGGGGCAGAGCGTGCCCTACAGCCAGCCCGTGTTTGCCGCGCAGCAGCCGTTTAACCGGCCGGCCGGCGGCGCTGGTTTCAACGGGTATTCCGGCGGCAATACGCCGCCGTCCCAGCCTTCCGGGAGGAGAAACAGACAGCCGCTGGATATCGAGAGCGTGCTGAAAATGTTATTGTATATCATTTTGCCGGTCGCGTTCGTGCTTTGCATTGCGCTGCCCGGCGAATTTGATATCCTGCGCTACCTGTTCATGACGGCCTGCGCGGCTTCGGTGGGTATCCTGTGGTACCGGCAATCGTTTACTTCGCAGCTGCGCACGGGGATCACGATCGGCTACGGGCTGATGTGCGTGATCGTTGTCGTGATGCTTTTATCGGGTTCCAACAGCGATATCATCCAGGGCAGCCCCAACATCACGCCCCAGCAGACGCCCGTGATTACGGAGGAGCCGGAGGCGGCCGCACAGGGTTACAGCGCCGATCAGGCGCCCGTCACAACGCCGCCGGCGCAGATCGCCCCGGCGGAGAGCGAGGCGGGCTTGCGTTTGGCCGCCTTCATGGATAACTGGAAAGTGAACGACGTTGAAAACATGCTGGGCTACGTGATGCCCTCCTGGCGCCAAGCGCAGGCCGATGGTGCCGCCGCCCTGTTCATCATCATTTCCAACCGCACGCCGCTGGAGTATACCATCGAAACGATTTCCGGCTCGGACAACGATACGTCCCGCTCCGTTACGATGACCGCGCTCATCGACAAGAACAACGGCAACGACCCCGTGAAGTACCGTTTCGTTATTCTGATGGATAAAGAGGGCAGCGACTGGTTTGTGGATCCCAAATCCTTATCCACCAACGACGTGGACAAGACGGAGCCCACGGTGGTGCCCGATAATCTGGACGCGATCTTTACCCTTGCGCCGCGCACAACCGTTACGCCCATCCCGCCGGACAGCACGCTTCTCTATTACAACGCGAACGGCGGCAAGTATTACCATGCCGATCCGGAGTGTATCGCGGTGAATACGAAATACCTGCCCATGGCCACGTTTACGTTCGGCGAGCTTGGCAACAAGCCATATAGCTCGTTACAGCCCTGCCTCAAGTGCAACGCGCCGACAAGGCCCAAATAGACAACAAAAAAAGCCGTACCCCGTGGGGGTACGGCCTTTTTTTCCTTACAGCTGCAGCTGATATTGCCGGTAGGTGCGGTAGGGTTTCGCGCCCGCGCGCTCCAGCGAAAGCGAGCTTTGCAGATTGGTTTCGTCGATGGCGGAGATCTCGAACGCCTGAATGCCGAGTTCCTTGGCGCGCTGCACCATGTAGAGCATCATCGCCGCGTTCACGGCTTTGTTGTGGAAGTCCGGAGCGACGAAAACCATGGAGCAGCGGGCGGTGCGGATTTTGTGGAAAATGCGGGCTACCCAGCCGACCGGAAACAGCCGCCCGTTGATCATTTTAGCGAGCTTCGAATAATCCGAATAGGCCACGGCGACGCCCACCAAACGGTTTCCGACGTACGCTGTCACAGGCAGATCCGCCTTGGTATAGCGCAGAATGGACCGCAATTCGTAAAGCGTGTCGTCGATCGTGGGGGGAATGACCTCGGAATCAGACGGCAGGGCTTTGGCAATCATGTTTGCCACGTCGCGCGCGAGGGTTTCCTGGTTGTCCGGCCGCAGATCGGCGCCCGCTACCCTGAACCCGAAACGGTTTTGGGCCATGGCGGACAGCTTTTCATAAGCGGCGGTGGGGAATTCGTTCGTCTTGAGCAGGTAGGCGCGGTGATCGCGGAATTTCGTAAACCCGTACTCGGTGAACAGCCTGTGGTAATACGGCGGGTTATAGGGGTTGAAAAGGGAGTTCAGGCTGTCGAACCCTTCAAAGAGCAGGCCCTCGGTATAATCGTCAAAGCCTGGTTCCTTGGGGCCGATGATCGTCTTCATCCCCAGCTGCTGGAGGTACTGCACGGCCGCGTCCAGCACGGCGCGGGCATACTCCAGGTTGTCCTCGCTTTCAAACAGGGCGATGTACCCGCGTTTGGTTTGCAGGCGCTCGTTGCTGCGCTCGTCCACCCCTGCCAGCACCCGCGCCACGGGGCGGTCGTCGTCATAGGCGAGGAACAGGGCATGGGGCCCGTTGCGCCAGGGATTGTGCACGCCGATCAGGTGATGCAGCTCCATGCGTTTCATGGGAGGAACCCAATAAGGATCTTTACGGTACAGGCGCCGGGGCAGTGCTAAAAACGGGCGGACGCCTTCGGGTGTCTTCTGGAGGGTTTCCACATGAATCATTACGATTTCCCCCTTTGCATAATCAATGCTGCGCAGGCGTGGAGAAGACGGTTTCGATGAGGCGTATCAGCTCCTCGCGTCCATCTTGGTTCTCCGCCGAGAAGGGGATGATCTCCCAGGGCTGCTTTTGCATAGCCCGGCAGATGGGGGCGAGGTGCTTCATGCGCGCACCGCGGCTGATTTTATCGGCCTTGGTGGCGATCACCGTAAACGGAATGCCGAGGGCACGGTAAAACGAAGTCATGGCGATATCCTCGGACGTGGGCTCGTGGCGGATATCCACCAGCTGCAGCGCGTGCTTGAGCAGCGTGCTGTTTTGGAAATAGGCTTCCATCATCCGGCCCCAGCGCTGCTTTTCCTCCTGGTTGACTTTGGCAAAGCCGTACCCGGGAAGGTCGATCAGGTGGAAGGCGCCGTCGATGAGGAATACGTTAATCAGCCGCGTTTTGCCCGGCGTTGAGGAGGTTTTGCAGAGCTTCTTTTGCATTGTCAGCGTATTGATCAGCGAGCTTTTTCCAACGTTGCTGCGGCCGACCACCGCAAGCTGCGGCAGGCATATGGGCAGCGCTTCGCCGTACTGGGCCATGCTGGTGACAAACGTTGCGTCCTGTATGTTCATCACTACGCCCTGGGGAAGTTCGCGCATTCGTTTCGGCTGATCTGCGCGGAGATGGCGTTGACTTCCTGGAGAATGGGGTTACTGACGGGCACGGCTGTCAGCGCGCGGGGGAGCACTTCGGTCATCATTTCCACTGGCGTAATCCGCAGCTTGCCTAACACGGGCTTTGGCACGTCCTCCAAGTCCTTGAGGTTGCCTTTGGGAATCAGCACTTCCTTCAGGTTGGCGCGGTTGGCGGCCAGCAGTTTTTCCTTCAGGCCGCCGATGGGCAGCACGCGGCCGCGCAGGGTGATTTCGCCGGTCATGGCAACGTCCTGCCGGACGGGGATGGAAAGGATGGCGCTGACAAGCGCGGTGGTGATGGCGATGCCAGCCGAAGGGCCGTCCTTGGGAACCGCGCCTTCGGGAACGTGAAAATGAATATCGTGCTCTTTGAAGTAGTTGACGGGAATTCCCCAGGCGTCCGCGTGCGTGCGCACCCAGGATAGGGCGGCTTTCGCGCTTTCCTGCATCACGTCGCCCAGCTTGCCGGTCAGCTGCAGCGCGCCTGCGCCCTGCATGATGGAACACTCCACGGCAAGCGTTTCGCCGCCGACGGAGGTTACGGCAAGGCCGTTGACGATGCCAACGAGGTCCTTGGTTTCCAGATCCTCGCGCGTATAACGGGGCGAGCCGAGATACTCCTTGAGCTTCGCGGCAGTAATCTGCACGGTTTTCACCGAGGTGTTCAAAATCTCCACGGCCGCTTTGCGCACAAGCCGCGCGGTTTGCCGTTCCAGCGAGCGCACGCCGGCTTCGCGGGTATAACCGTCGATGAGCTTGAGAATGACCGAGCTGGACATTTGCACGCTGTTCTCGCTCAGCCCGTGCTCCTTGATTTGCTTGGGCAAAAGATGCTTGGCCGCAATCTTCAGCTTGTCCAGCTCCGTATAGCTGGGAACTTCAATCAGCTCGAGCCGGTCCAAAAGCGCCGGGGGAATGGAATCTACGGTATTCGCGGTCGTAATGAACATGACGCGGCTTAAGTCCACCGGCAACTCCATGTAATGATCGCGGAAGGCGTTGTTCTGCTCCGCGTCCAATACTTCCAGCATGGCCGCAGCGGGGTTGCCGCGGAAATCCGCGCTCATTTTATCAATCTCGTCAAACAGGAATACGGGGTTCATCGTTCCGGCCTGTTTCAGCCCCGCGATGATGCGCCCGGGGATGGCGCCGACGTACGTGCGCCGGTGCCCGCGAATTTCGGCTTCATCCCGCACGCCGCCCAGCGACATCTGCACAAACTTGCGGCCTACGGCCTCGGCAACGGCGCGCACGATGCTCGTTTTTCCCACGCCGGGAGGGCCGACAAAGCAAAGGATGGGGCCTTTCATATCCTTTTTCATGCGCAGCACGGCCAGGTATTCCACAATCCGGTCTTTCACGTCGCCCAGGCCGTAGTGATCGCGGTCCAAAATCTTGCGCGCATGCTTCAGGTTTAAGTTATCGTCGGTGGCAACGCCCCACGGGACGTCTAAAATCCATTCCACATAGGTGCGGCTGATGCTCACCTCGGGGGTGCCTGGCATCATGTGCTCCAGCCTGTCCAACTCGCGCTCGGCCTTCTGGCGGGCTTCGTCGTTGAGAGGCGCTTTCTCCAGCCGTTCCCGCAGCTCGTCGGTATCGGTGGCGTCTTTATCGCCCAGCTCGGTTTGGATGGCTTTAATCTGCTCGCGCAGATAGAAGTCCTTCTGGTTTTTCTCAATCTGCTGCTTGATGCGCGCCTGAATGCTTTTTTCCAGCTCGTTCAGCTCGGTTTCACGCAGCAGTACGGTGCAAAGCTTCTCCAGCCGCTTGTATACGTTGGTGATCTCCAATAGCTCCTGCCGGTCGGCAAACTGGGTCAGCGCATTGGCGGCGATGACGTCGGCTAGCTGATCGGGCTTATGGATGGACATGACGTTTTGCAGGGTTTCCTGCGATACGCGCATGCTCTGCGCCGAGTATTCCTCGAATATGGTGTGCGTGGTGCGCACCAGCGCCTGCAGCTCGTCGGTGTCCTTGGGGTTGCGAGTGGATATTACGGCGAGTTCGGCAAGCAGAAAGGGTTCGCTCTGCACGATTTGCTTTAGCTTGGCGCGCTTCTCGCCGGCGACCAGCACGCGAAGGCTGTCGCCGGGGAGGTTCAATACCTGTTTAACTTTTGCGATGGTGCCGACGGGGTATAGATCGTTCAGCCCGGGAGAATCCACATCCGCGTCGCGCTGGGCGACCAAAAAGATGCGCTGGTCCTCGAGCATTGCCTTTTCCAGAGCGGACACGCTTTTTGCGCGTCCAACGTCAAAATGCAGCACCATATGCGGAAAGACCATCGTGCCTCTGAGCGGTAAAACGGGGAGGCGGGTCAAAGGCTTGGTACGCGTGGCCTGTTCCATGGGTTTCCTCCTTTTGGAATTCATCCGGCGCGGCCGGTTTTCGCCGCCTTTTCCGGAGGATGAAGCGTGCGCGGTTTACGCACGGGTTCATCGCTTTGTATGAGTTGCGGTTTTTCCTCGCCGCGGACGCTCTTGGCCGTAATCAGGCACTGGGCAACGTCGCTGCGGCTGGGAAGGTCGAACATCGTATCCAGCATCAGTTTTTCAATGATGGACCGCAGGCCGCGCGCGCCGCTTTTACGCTCCAGGGATTGGCGCGCGATCAGCGTCAGCGCTTCCGGCTCGAATAATAGCTCCACGCCGTCCAGATCCATCAGATACATATACTGCTTCACCAGCGCGTTGCGCGGCTCCGTAAGGATACGGATCAGCTCGTTTTCGTCCAGCTGGTTTAAGGATACTACGATGGGTAATCTACCCACAAATTCGGGAATCAAACCGAATTTAATCAAATCCTCGGGCCGGACTTCGTGAAAGAGCCTGCTCAGGTCCTTTTCGGATTTGGTTTTCACTTCCGCGCCGAAGCCCAGGGTTTTCTTGCCGATGCGCTGCTCCACAATCGACTCCAGCCCGTCGAACGCGCCGCCGCAGATGAACAGGATGTTGGTGGTGTCGATCTGCAGGAACTCCTGATGGGGGTGCTTGCGGCCGCCCTGCGGGGGTACGTTGGCGATCGTGCCTTCGAGGATTTTGAGCAACGTCTGCTGCACGCCCTCGCCGCTTACGTCGCGGGTGATGGAGGGGTTCTCGGATTTGCGGGCGATTTTATCGATCTCGTCGATGTAAATAATGCCACGCTGGGCCGCCTTGATGTCGTAATCGGCGTTTTGGATGAGCCGCAGCAGGATGTTTTCCACATCCTCGCCCACGTATCCGGCTTCGGTCAGGCTGGTGGCGTCCGCAATGGCGAAGGGCACCTGCAGGATCTTGGCCAGGGTCTGCGCCAAAAAGGTTTTGCCGCAGCCGGTGGGGCCGAGCATGAGGATATTGGACTTCTGGAGTTCCAGGTTATCCGCCGGCGGGGGAGAATCGATGCGCTTGTAGTGGTTATAGACCGCAACGCTCAGGGTGCGTTTCGCCTCGTCCTGCCCGATGACGTATTGATCCAGAATTTCTTTAAGTTCCTTGGGGCGCGGCAGCTCCACCGATGCAATCTCGTCCGCGGCGCGGAAATCATCGTGGATGATTTCATTGCACAGCGCGATACACTCGTCGCAGATCTGCGCGTTAGGCCCGGCCACAAGACGGCGCACCTGTTCGCTGGTCTTGTTGCAGAAGCTGCATCGTTTCAGCTTGGGGAGATTGGGGTTCAGGGTGTCGGACATGCTTACTCCTTCTTTTTGCCGCGGGGTTCATAAATCTCGTCGATGATTCCGTATTCCAGCGCTTCCTGCGCGCTCATGAAAAAGTCGCGGTCGGCGTCCTTTTCCACTTTGTCCAGCGCCTGCCCGGTCATATCGGCCATGAGGCGGTTCATCTTCTGCTTGGTTTTGAGCAGCCATTCCGCGCGGATCTTCACGTCCGACGCCTGTCCGGAGGCCCCGCCAAGCGGCTGGTGAATCATCACTTCGCTGTTGGGCAGCGCGCAGCGTTTGCCCTTTTCGCCGGCCATCAGCAAAAACGCGCCCATGGAGGCCGCCATACCGACGCATACCGTGCGCACGGGGCATTTAACGTGGTTCATGGTGTCGAAAATCGCCATGCCCGCGGTCACGCTGCCGCCGGGGCTGTTGATGTACAGGGAGATATCGGCGTCGGGGTTTTCCATTTCCAGAAACAACATCTGGGCTACGACGAGGTTTGCCACGTCGTCGTCAATTTCGCCGCCCAGGAACACGATACGGTCCTTCAAAAGGCGGGAATAGATATCAAATGACCGCTCTCCGCGGTTGGTCTGTTCGATGACCATGGGAACTAAATAACTCACGATTTTCACTCCAATTCATGTGGGGGCGCAACGCCCGCTGGGGAGGGGGAGGTTACTCGGTTTTGGCTTTCTTTGCGGAAGCCTTCTTGGGGGCGGCTTTCTTGGGCTCCTCGCCCTGGGCGTCTTCAGCGGCCGTTTCGGCGGCTGCGTCGGTCACAACGGCGGCGGCCCACAGCAGATCAAACGCGGCGTTCGTTTTGACGCGGTTGTCGAAATACGCCATCTGGTTTTCGTTAAGTTCTTTCTTGAGCTCTTCCACGGTTTTGCCCATCGCGGAAGTGTAGTCGGCAAGAAGCGCGTCCACTTTCTGCGGATCGGCTTCAATGTTCTCGGCCTTGACGATCGCCCCGATCACCATTTCGGTTTTCAGGTTGTTGCGCGCCTCGGAACGGTACATATCCCGCATCTGGGCTTCAGTCTGGCCGGTGAGCTCCAGATATTTCTTCATGTTCAGGCCCTGCTGCTGCATGCGCCAATCCATTTCGCGAACCTGCTCGTCGAGCTTTTCCTCCACCATGGGGTCGGGAATGTCGATCTCGGCGTTTTCCACAACCTTCTGTACCAGCGCCTGCTTGGCGCGGCTTACGGCCTGCTCGTCTGCGGTTTCCTGCATTTTCCTGCGCAGGTCGGCCTTGTATTCGTCCAGCGTTTCAAACTCGCTGATGTCGGCGGCAAAGTCGTCGTCCAAGGCGGGCAGCTCCTCGTGCGAGATGGCGTTGATCTTCACGTGGAATACCGCGTCCTTGCCCTTGAGGTCTTCGGCGTGGTATTCCACGGGGAAGGTCACTGTAATATCCTTTTCCTCGCCAACGTTCATGCCGACGAGCTGTTCCTCAAAGCCGGGAATGAAGGATTTGGAACCGATGACGAGCTTCTGGCCCTCGGCCGTACCGCCGTTGAACTTCACGCCGTCCACGGAGCCGGAATAATCGAGGTTGACCTCGTCGCCGTCTTCCACGGCGCGGCCTTCCACCGCAACCAGACGGGCCACCTGCTTTTGCTCCTGCTGCAGGCGGGCGTTCAGCTCATCCTCGGTCACGGTATGCGTCGTGCGGGTGATTTCCACGCCGCGATAAGCGCCGAGCTTGATTTCGGGGTAGAGGTATACCTCGCAGCTGAATTTCACGTCCTCGCCCTTGTGAACGTCCTCCACGTCGATGTGCGGACGGCTGACGGGATGGAGATCTTCTTTCTCCACCGCGTCGATATAAGCGTCCGGAAAGATGATTTCCAGCGCGTCGTCGTAGAAAATCGTATCGCCGTACAAGCGCTCAATCAGCTTGCGGGGGGCTTTTCCCTTTCGGAAGCCCTGCACCTGAAAGCGGCCGCGATATTTGATATAGGCTTTCTGCACCGCTTCCTCAAATTCCGAGGCCGGCGCCGTGAAAGAGAGCTTGATTTTGTTCCCGGTCAGTTTTTCCAATGAATATTGCATGTTCATCCTCCGTACTGGGGTTATTCTAGCATCGGCAAGCCATGATAAATCAAGGGTAGCCGTACTATTCAGTATACCATTTTCATTGGCTGACTGCAAGCATTCATCCCGTTTTCACCTGTAAACATGCGTGGGGCGAAAGGGGTGTTTTGGCGCCGGGCTTTGCAAGGCTATGAATTTGTAGTATAATTAAGTTTAAGGCAATCCGCGAATTGCCCCAAGAGAGGCGGGATGCGCACTGCTGAGCATGACGGGTTTCGGCCGCAGCCATATCAGCCGGGACGGCCGGGAGATGTTCATGGAGCTGAAGTCGGTCAATCACCGGTTTCTGGACGTCAACTACCGCGTTCCCAAGCCGCTTTCCTTTCTGGAGGAGCCGCTGCGCGGATGGATACGCCAAAGCGATATCCGGCGCGGGCATCTGGATGTTTCGGTAACGTATTCCAATACGCGGGCTGATTCCAGGGCGGTTGAAATCAACGGAGAGCTCGTGCTCGCCTGCGCGCAGGAAACGCAAGCGCTCGCCCGGCGGCTGCAGGCAAACGCTCCCTCGGTATACGAGCTGATCAAGCTGTGCGACGCGCTGACGGTTACGCAGGCCGAGGAAAACGCGGACGAGGTCATCCTTCTTGCGCAGGAAGCCTTTCGGGGCGCGCTGGAGCAGCTGCAGGCAATGCGGGAGAAGGAAGGAAACGCCCTGCGCGGGGACCTTCGCCAGAACCTGAACGCGGCGATGGAAGCCGTGGAACGCATCGCGCGGCTTGCGCCGGAGGTGCCCGCGGAGTACCGGGAGAAGCTGCAAAAGCGGCTCCGGGAATGGCAGGCCGATGCGATCGACCCCGCCCGCATTGCGCAGGAGGTTGCCCTGATGGCGGACCGCTGCGCGATCGACGAGGAGCTTTCCCGCCTGTACAGTCACTTTCATCAGTTCGCCCTGTGCCTGGACCAACGGGAGGAAGCCGGGCGCAGGATGGATTTTCTCCTGCAGGAGATGAACCGCGAGGTGAACACCATCGGGACCAAAGCGGCGCACGCGCAGATTTCCGGTAACGTTGTGGAGCTCAAAAGCGTGCTGGAAAAGCTGCGTGAGCAGGTGCAAAACATTGAGTGAGGGGTTTGATCGATGAGGTTGATCAACATCGGTTTTGGTAACATGATCGCCGTGGACCGCATAGTGGCGGTGGTCAATCCGGACAGCGCTCCGGTGAAACGGCTCATCCAAGAAGCCAGGGACGATAAACGCTTTCTCGACGCCACCCAGGGCCGGCGTACCCGCGCAGTGATCCTGATGAGCAGCAGCCAAATTGTGCTGTCGGCTATTCAGCCGGAAACGATCGCAAGCCGCGCCGCAAGCAAGGACAGCGATCCGCATACGGAGGAGTAACGAATCTGATATGAGCATGACTGTCAAACAAAAAGGGATGCTGCTGATCATTTCCGGCCCGTCCGGCGCGGGCAAGGGCACGCTGTGCAAAAGGCTGCTGAAGGAGGATCCGAGCTTCGCGTTTTCCTGCAGCGTCACCACCCGCGAGCCCCGCAACGCGGAGGTGGAAGGAGTCGATTACCGCTTCATCACCAACGAAGCCTTTCAGCGCATGATCGATAACGACGAGCTTCTGGAGCACGCCACCGTACACGGACACCTGTACGGCACCCCCAAGCAGGAGATCGACACCCTGCTGCACAAGCGCAAGAACGTGCTGCTGGATATCGATTCGCAAGGCGCGATGAGCGTGATGCGCAAAGCGAAAGACTACGTTAGCGTGTTCGTGATCGCGCCCAGCTTCGAGGAACTCCGGCTTCGCCTGGAAAAGCGCAACGCGGAACGCCCGGATGAAATTGAGCGGCGGCTGCGAAACGCGTACGGGGAAATGCAAAAGCTGGACCTCTACCAATACGTCATCATCAACGACGACGTTGACCGGGCATTTTTTGATCTCCAAAGCATCGTACACGCGGAAAAACTGAGAACCGTTCGTTTTATGCCCACGATAGACGAGGAATAATGAGGAGGAACCCCTGATGGCTATTATCAAACCGACGATCGTTGAGCTTTGCGAAAAGGTGGACAGCCGCTATACGCTGGTTGTGGAAGCCAGCAAGCGCGCACGCCAGCTGCTGGCCGGCGCGCAGCCGCTGATTGACGATAAGGACATGAAACCCCTGCACATCGCCGTGGATGAAATCAACCGCGGCTTGCTGACCTATATCCGCACGGATAACGAACAGTAAGGCAATGAAGAGAAACGTCGTCATCGGGGTCACGGGCGGCATTGCGGCGTATAAAACCGTGCACTTGGTTTCGATGCTCAAAAAGCGCGGCGTCAACGTGGATGTCATCATGACGGCCAACGCGCGGGAATTCGTTACGCCGCTGACGTTTGAAACCATCAGCCAAAACCCCGTAACCACCGATACCTTCCAAAGGGAACGCACGTGGGAGGTCGAGCATATTGCGCTGGCGCGCAAGGCGGACCTTTTTATCGTCGCGCCCGCCACCGCCAACAGCATTGCTAAACTGGCGCACGGCATTGCGGACGATATGCTGTCCACCACGCTGCTTGCCACCAAGGCGCCCATCCTGCTTGCGCCCGCGATGAACACCGTCATGTGGCAGGCGGCCGCAACGCAGGAGAACGTACGCATTCTGCGGGAACGCGGCGTGCTGTTCATCACGCCCGAAAGCGGCGTTCTGGCCTGCGGCGAGGTGGGGGAAGGGCGGATGTCCGAGCCCGAACACATCGCGCGGGAAGTGATGCGTCTCCTGGATGTGCGAAGCGACCTGGAAGGCGTCAAGGTGCTGGTTACGGCCGGGGCGACGCGGGAGAAGTTCGATCCCGTCCGGTTCCTGTCCAATCCGTCCACCGGGAAAATGGGGTATGCCATCGCCCAGGCCGCCAGGGACCGCGGCGCGGAGGTTACGCTGATCTCCGGTCCGGCGTCGCTGCCGCAGCCCCAGGGCGTGGAGCTTGTTTCCGTGGAGACCACCGAGGACTTGTACCGGCAGATGACCGCCGTTTCGCGGAATTATGATATTGTCGTGCAGGCGGCCGCGCCGTCCGATTACCGGTTTGAAAAGCAAAGCGAGCAGAAGGTAAAGAAAAGCGACGGCACGCTGTCGGTCACCCTGCTGCCCAACCCGGACGTCGCCAAGGCCGTGGGGGAACAGAAAACGCAGTCGCAGGTGCTGGTCGGCTTTGCCGCGGAAACCGAAAACGTGCTGGAGAACGCCCGCGGGAAACTGGCGCGCAAGAACCTGGATATCGTCGTGGCAAACGATATCACGGCGGAAGGCGCGGGGTTTGGCACCGATACCAACGTCGCTTCTCTGGTTACGGCGGACGCCGTTGTTGCCCTTGCGAAGATGAGCAAGCGGGAGATGGCGGACCGCATTCTGGATGCCGCCCTGGCGGTTTTCACCACGCGCGGGAAGGCCTGAGAGAAGTGAAATTTACCCCGTCGGTTTTTTGTAAAATCGGGCTATTTCTTTCTTGACAAAAGCCCCAAAGCAAGTTAAAATATTATTCGTCGCCGCCTTGTGCTTTGCGGCAGTGGAGCATCAGGAACGCAGGCCCCTGGGAGCATAGCTCAGTTGGGAGAGCACTTGCCTTACAAGCAAGGGGTCACAGGTTCGAGCCCTGTTGTTCCCACCATCCTTACGTTAACTACGGCCAAGTAGTTCAGTTGGTTAGAATGCCAGCCTGTCACGCTGGAGGTCGAGGGTTCGAGCCCCTTCTTGGTCGCCAAAACGCCTTGGTAGCTCAGTCGGTAGAGCAGTAGACTGAAAATCTACGTGTCGGTGGTTCAATTCCGCCCCAAGGCACCAGCAGGATGCGGTAGTAGCTCAGTGGTAGAGTGCCACCTTGCCAAGGTGGATGTCGCGAGTCCGAATCTCGTCTACCGCTCCACACCCGGTGCCATAGCCAAGTGGTAAGGCCAAGGTCTGCAAAACCTTTATCCCCCGGTTCGAATCCGGGTGGCACCTCCAATTGGCTGGCCCTTGCAAGGCTGGTGCGCAGAAGCGGCGGGTTCCCAAAGGGCCCGCCGCTTTTGTGCGTTTGGAAACGGCGTACAAACCCGCCCGCAGGGTTATGCTTGCTATTTGTCCGCCGTTTTGCTATAATTTGTACTTGATATGAGAGGCAATCTTGAAAGGAGCCACCTAAAACGATGATGAGTATAACGCAACTTCTAATGGGGCTTGACGCCGCCGCCGCAACCGCAACCGGGGATGCCGCCGCAGGCGGAAGCATACTGGGCTTACTGCTGCCCATGGTGCTGATGTTCGCGGTGTTCTATTTCCTTTTGATCCGTCCGCAGCGGAAAAAGGACAAAAAGGTGAAGTCCATGCTCGCCGCGCTGAAAGTGGGAGACCGTATCTCCACGATCGGCGGCATTTTCGGCACCATCACCGATATTAAGGATCAGACCATCGAACTGACCGTCGGCCGTGATAACGTGAAGCTGATGATGGCCCGTTGGGCAATCCGCCAAGTGGAAGACGTTCCCGTTGAGAACGATACCGAAGTGCTCAACTAAAAAGCCCTATTCAATTCGCGGGGGAGGCAATATCCATGAAACATTTCCAGCCCATCGCACAGCCCTGTCTGCAGCAAACCCTGAAAAACGGCGGCTGCGGCGAATGCCAAAGCTCCTGCCAGAGCGCTTGCAAAACCAGCTGCACCGTAGCCAACCAGAGCTGCGCGCAGAAGGAACAGGCCGCCATCGCGGGGCGTGACGGGAAAGTAAACCGCCAGGCATCCCGGTAACAAAGGTTCGATCACAAGGCTTAAACCGCGGCGTGTTTCGCCGCGGTTTTTTAACGCAGGAGGACACATTGGTACATCTGTTCAAAGCATTGGGGCAGCCCGTGGCGTTGGACGTCAACAGCGGCGGCGTATACGCGCTGGACGCGGTCGCGTATGACGCGCTCTCCGTTTTGGTTGCAAAGCCGGACGCGGAGGACGCTGAAATTCTGGCCGCGCTTGTTCAAAACCATCCGCAGGCCGAGGCGGCGGAAACGCTGGCGGAGCTGCGCGAGATGATCCGAAGCGGCTGCCTGTTCACGCCAGACGAGGAGCCGGAGTTCTCCGTGAACCCGGCGGGCGTGGTCAAGGCCATGTGTATTCACGCGGCGCACGATTGCAACCTGCGCTGCAAGTATTGCTTTGCGGACGCGGGGGAATACCACTCCCGTAACCGCGCGCTGCTGCCGCCGGAAACGGGCAAGAAGGCGCTGGACTGGCTGGTGAAGAAGAGCGGCAACCGCTACAATCTGGAAGTGGACTTTTTCGGCGGCGAACCGCTCCTGAACTTTCCCGCCATCCGCGAAATCGTCGCCTACGGGCGTGAACTGGAAAAGAAGCATCACAAACGGTTCAAGTTCACCACCACCACCAACGGGGTGAACCTGAATGACGAAATCATCGAATTCCTCAACCGGGAGATGGATAACGTCGTCATCTCCATGGACGGCAGGCCCGAGGTACACGACAGGATGCGTCCCACGGTCAACGGCAAGGGCAGCTACGCGCTGATCCTGGATCATGCCAAACAGCTTGTGGAAAGCCGTAAACAGCAGAGGTATTATATCCGCGGCACCTATACGCGGTTTAACCTTGATTTTGCCAAAGACGTGCTCCACCTTGCGGACGAAGGGTTTGAGCAGCTTTCCATCGAGCCGGTGGTGACCGAAGCAAGCCGGGAGTACGCCCTGCGCCCGGAGGATATGCCCGCAATCGCTGCGGAATACGACCGCCTGGGGCTGGAGTATCTGAAACGCCGCAAGGACGGACGCTGGTTTAACTTCTTCCATTTCATGCTGGATTTAACCGGAGGCCCCTGTCTGCAAAAGCGGCTCACGGGCTGCGGCGCGGGAAACGAATACGTCGCCGTAACGCCGGACGGCGATATTTACCCCTGCCACCAGTTTGTCGGCCGCGAACACATGCGCATGGGCTCCGTGCTGGAGGAAACGTTTGATACCGACATGCAGGCGGTGTTCCGCGGGAACCATGTTCTGGCCAAAGAAAAATGCCGCTGCTGCTGGGCACGCTACTACTGCAGCGGCGGCTGCGCGGCCAATGCGCACGCCTTCAACGGCGATATCGGCAAACCGTTCGACATGGAATGCAATCTGGAGCGGAAGCGCCTGGAATGTGCGATGGCAATCTATGTGCTGGAGCACAAGGGAGAGCCCGGCGCGGTAGCGGAAGAATAGAAAAGCGGAGGCCAAAAGCCTCCGCTTTTTTCTTACAGCGGGAGACCTCAAGGCCTCCGCGTTTAGCCGCTTACCGCAGGTTTTCCAGCAGATAATTGAGAAACTTGATGGAATACTCGTCGTTTCCGTTATTATAGAGCACGCAAAGCACCATGTCCTTGGGATCGATCACATAGTCGGCAAAGCCTGTCAACTCGGCCGCGGGGATGCCGTAGAGGCCGGAGAGTTCGGAATCGGTCTGGCGCACCGTTCCGCCTTTCAGGTTCAGGCCCTCCGTTTGAAGCTCCCCACTGTCAATGTAGGGCTGCAGATCCATAAACGCACCGCTTGCGGCAAACTGCTGGAAATAGTCTTTCGACAGCAGATACACGTCGCCCTGCGCCGCGCTGATCCATACGGTCAGCTGCATGTTGCCGTAGTAATCGTCCGTAATGGCGACGACGACCGGGTTCACCAGCTCCATTTCGGGCATAATTTCCTGATGAATGCGATCCGTCAGCGCGATCAGCGGCGTTTCGCTCATGGAGTTCGCCTGTACGTAGAACTCCACCTGCTTGTTTTCCGGCGGCCGGTAGCGCGTGGTGGTGTAGATCAGGTTCCAGCCGAACAGGGCGAGCGCGGCCAGCAGCAGATACATCCATACCGCATATTGAAAATGATGGTTAATCTTTCGCTTGGTAATCGGCATTTGAAGACTCATACGTACCTCCTGCGGGCGCCGTTTCCTACTTGATCGGCTTCATCGTTGGGAACAGGAGCACGTCGCGGATGGAGGCGTTATCGGTAAAGAGCATCACCATGCGGTCGATGCCAAACCCAAGTCCGCCGGTCGGCGGCATGCCAAGCTCCAGTGCGTTCAAGTAGTCCTCGTCCACCTCGGCGTGTATGCCTTCGGCCAGACGGACGCGTACCTGCTCTTCAAAGCGCATGCGCTGGTCGATGGGGTCGTTCAGCTCCGAGAAGGCGTTGCCCATCTCGTGGCCGTTGATGAAAAACTCAAACCGTTCTGTCAGATCCGGGTTCTCGGGCTTGCGCTTGGCCAGCGGTGAAATATCCACGGGGTAATCCGTGATGAAGACCGGCTGAATTAGGGTCGCTTCCACATACTCGTCAAACAGCGCCGCAAGGCAATCGCCGCGCTTCCAGAAGGGCTCGCAGTGTACGTCGATCGCCTGAAGCGCTTCGCGTGCCTGCGCATCGTCCGCCCAATCCGCATACCGCACGCCGCAGGCTTCTTCCACGGCGTCCGCCATGGTGACGCGCCTCCACGGCGCCTTCAGCTCAATCATCTGCCCCTGATAGGGGACAAGCGTCGCGCCGCATACGGTTTGCGCCACATAGGCGTAGAGCTGTTCCACCATTTCCATTACGGTATGGTAATTCACAAACGCCTGATAAGTTTCAACGCTCGTAAACTCGGGGTTGTGGGTCGCGTCCATTCCTTCGTTTCGAAACAGGCGGCCCACTTCGTATACTTTATCAAAGCCGCCTACGATGAGGCGCTTCAGATACAATTCCGTTTCGATGCGCAAAAACATGTCGATGTCCAGCGCGTTGAGGTGCGTTTTGAACGTCCGTGCAGCGGCGCCGATTTCGATGGTCTGCAGCACGGGGGTATCCACTTCGATAAACCCGCGCGAATCCAGAAAATCACGCACGGCCTTGATGATGCGCGTACGCATGCGGAACGTATCCCGGACTTCGGGATTGACGATCATATCCATATAGCGCTGGCGGTAGCGCAGATCGGTGTCTTTCAGGCCGTGATACTTTTCCGGCAAAACCTTCAGGCTCTTGGCAAGCAGCGTCAGGCTTTCGGTATGCAGGCTGATTTCGCCCTTCTGCGTGCGGAATACCAGCCCCGTAACGCCCAGCACGTCGCCGATATCGAAAGCCTTGAACGCCAGATACGCGTCTTCGCCGATATCGTCTCTGCGGACGTAAATTTGAATTTGTCCGTCCGAATCCAGAATATGCGCGAAAGCGGCCTTGCCCATGATGCGTTTGCTCATCATCCGCCCGGCGATCGTTACCGTTTTGCCCTCCAGGGCGTCAAAACCGGAGAGGATCTTTTCGCTGGAGCTCGTCACCGGAAAATGTGTGATCGCGTAAGGGCTTGCGCCTTCACTGATCATGCGGTTGAGCTTCTCCCGGCGTATCGTTTCCTGTTCGCTGCGCTGTAAATCGGTCAGCGCCGGCGAGTCGTTTTCCTGCGTGTTGGGTGTCTGCGCATCGGCGGTCATCGTTATCATCCTTTCGGGGCGTGCCAAATCACCGGCTGATCTGTAAAACCTTCAGCTTCAAAACGCCGCCCGGGGTATCCACGGAAACCTGCTGGCCAATTTTCTTACCCAGCAGCGTAGAGCCGATCGGGCTTTCGGAGCTGATTTTCATCTCGCGGTGGTTGGTTTCGTTCGCGCCGACGATGGTATAACTGAGCTCCTTGCTGGTCGCCATGTTCTTCACCTTCACCGTTGTGCCCACGCTCACGGAATTGGTGTTGATATCGTCCTCGTCCACAATCACACAGGTGCGCAGGATGTTTTCCATCTCCACGATCCGTGCTTCGATGCGGCTCTGTTCATTTTTTGCTTCGTCATATTCGGCGTTTTCGCTCAAATCGCCGAACCCTCTGGCCGTGGCGATCTGCTCGGCAACTTCATTGCGTTTCACTCGGATGTAGTAGTCCAATTCGGCCTCGAGTTTCTTTTGGCCTTCTTTGGTCAGAACAACCTTCCGTTCCTTTTGTTCCGCCATGCAACAATCCCCTTTCACGGCATGAGCGTTCATGCAGCCTTGAAGAATAGAGTATACACCGTTGCATTTGCCACAACGGTGTATTCAACATCCATGCGATTATACTGTATTTATAACGCAAAGTCAAATGATTTCCATAAGGCAAAAACCGCTCTCTTGCAAGCGTTTCAAGGTTTTTTCCGCGCTTGGTACTCGTTGAGGCGGCTGGTGAAATAGGCAATCTTATGCGTGACGGTTTCCAGGTGCTCCTGCATGGCGGAGATATTGGCAAGAACATCCTCCCGGTGGCATTGCAGCATTTCGCACCGCTTTTGCAGCGTTTCGGGGCCGCGCAGGCTCAGGCTTACAAAATCGCGGATCTGCTTGATGGACATCCCCGTGTTCTTCAAACAGCGGATCAGGCCGAGCCATTCCAGATCCTTTTCCGTATACTGCCGGATGCCTCCCTGGGTGCGCTTTACGTTGGGGAGCAGCCCCTCTTTTTCGTAATAACGCAGCACGTGCGGCTTCAGGCCGGTTTTCTCTGCGATTTCCTTGACCGTATATCCCATAGCGGCGGCCTCTCCTTCTTTCACGTACGCTTGACTTAACGTTAACGTGAAGGTTTATCATGATTGTAACGGCGCCGACCGCCGCTGTCAACGAAAACAAGGAGGAGCTATCATGCAGACCATTCATGACGCCTTTACGCTGCTCAACGGCGTGCGCATTCCCGCGATCGGGCTTGGCAGCTATGGCATTCCAAACAACGCAAACGGTGTGGAGCTGCTGAAAACCGCGATCCACGGGGGATACCGTCACATCGATACCGCGGCCGCCTACGGAAACGAGGAAAGCGTGGGCGCTGCCGTGAGAGAATGCGGCGTACCGCGCGAAGAGCTATTCGTGACCTCGAAGCTTGATAATGCCGACCATGGATACGAGCGCACCATGGCCGCTTTCACGCTGACCATGAAGCGGCTCGGCCTGGAGTATCTGGACCTGTACCTGATCCACTGGCCCAATCCCATCGCCTTCCGCGACCGGTGGCAGGAGGCGAACGCCGGTTCCTGGAAGGCGTTTGAAGAGCTGTACCGGGCCGGCAGGATCCGCAGCCTTGGCTTGAGCAATTTCCACCGGCGGCATATTGAAACGCTGCTCACCACCGCGACCGTCCAGCCGATGGTCAATCAAATCCGCCTGTGCCCCGGCGATACGCAAGACGACGTCGTTGACTACAGCCGCAGCCAGCAGATGATTCTGACGGCGTACAGCCCGCTGGGGTCCGGCGAAATCCTCTCCGTGCCGCAGATGCGAACCCTTTCGGAGAAGTACGGCAAATCCATCGCGCAGATAGCCATACGCTGGAGCATCCAGCGCGGCTACCTGCCCATTCCCAAATCGGCCGATCCGAAACGGATGATGGAAAACCTGGATGTGTTCAACTTCACGCTGGACGCGCAGGACATGGAGTACCTCGCGGGGCTGACCGGCGTGGCGGGGCT
>JAEWTC010000053.1 GCA_023459675.1 Bacillota bacterium
CCGATTTCGCGGCGGCCGGGGCTCTTGAGGCGGCCCGCCTCGCCGGTGGCGTAGGGCGGCATATTATAGTGGTGCATATAGCGTTTGAAGTCTTCGGTGCCAAGGCCGTCGAGCATCTGCACTTCGCTCATGGAGCCAAGCGTCGTGATGGTCAGGGCCTGGGTTTCGCCGCGGGTGAACACGGCGCTGCCGTGGGTACGGGGCAGGGTACCGACTTCGCACCAGATGGGGCGCACGTCGGTCAGGCCGCGGCCGTCGGCGCGGATGCCGCTGTCCAGGATCTTGCGGCGCATGATTTCCTTATTCAGGGAATACAGCGCGTCCGACACTTCGCCCATGCGGGCTTCGTACTGGCTTGCAAACTGCTCGGCCACTTCCGCCTTGGTTTGCGCCTCGCGCTCCTTTCGTTCGCTGCGCACGTCGGTTTCGAACGTCCACACGGCCTTGTCGTAGGCAAAATCGCGCACAGCGTGCTTGATATCCTCGCCGGTGGTGACAAGCGCCACGGTGCTCTTTTCCTTGCCGATTTCGGCCTGGATGCCCTCGATGAACGCGACGATCTTCTTGATTTCCTCGTGCGCGAACAGGATGGCGGCCAGCATATCCGCTTCGGTCACTTCGTTGGCGCCCGCTTCCACCATGAGAACGGCGTCCTTGGTGCCGCTGACGGTGACGTGCATGGTGCTTGCCTCGCGCTGCGCTTCATCGGGGTTGACGACGTACTTGCCGTCCACGCTTCCCACCACCACCGTGCCGGTGGGGCCGTTCCACGGGATATTGCTCACGGCCAGGGCGGCCGAGGAGCCGATCATCGCGGGGACTTCCGGGGGAATGTCCTTATCCACGGAAAGCACCGTGGCGACCACTTGCACGTCGTTGCGCATGCCCTTGGGGAACAGCGGGCGCAGCGGGCGGTCAATCAGGCGGCAGGTCAGCGTGGCCTTCTCGGTGGGGCGGCCTTCGCGTTTGATGAATCCGCCGGGGATCTTGCCCACGGCGTACTGCTTCTCTTCAAAGTCTACCGACAGAGGGAAAAAGTCTACGCCTTCGCGTACCGATTCCGACATGGTGGCGTTGACGATCACCACGGTGTCGCCGTAGCGCACGAACGCGCTGCCTGCGGCTTGCTGGGCATACTTGCCGAATTCAATCGTCAGCTGCCTCCCTGCCAGTTCCATTGTGAAATTTTTACTATCCATTTCCTTCTCCTCTTCCTGCTGACGGGCCTCGTTGCCCGCAGCGACATCTTTGGGATGTGCGGCTGTGCCGCAGATCCAGTTTGCGCCGCCGCACGCTGAGCGCGGCGCCGGCACAGGTTTCCCGTGCCGTTTCGAACAATGCGGTTATCCGTAACCTACACGTTTTTCCGCCGTTTGAAACGAACCGGCACTTTTATCAAAATGGCCGCGTATCGGCGAGTATGACTACCCTTCGCCGGAATACGCGGCCCATTGACAGCCTTGATTACTTGCGCAGCCCCAGTCGTGCAATCAATTCACGGTAGCGCTCGATATCGGTCTTCTTGAGGTAGTTGAGCAAACCCCTTCTCTTACCGACCATCAGGAGCAGCCCGCGCCTGGAGTGGTGATCCTTCTTGTTGATCTTCAGGTGCTCGTTGAGGTGGTTGATCCGCTCGGTCAGTATCGCGACCTGTACCTCGGGGGAGCCGGTATCGCCCTCGTGCCGGGCATAGGTTTCGATGGTTTTCTGCTTGTCCATGGGAATGGTTGCCTCCTTAAGTCATCGATAATCGCCGTATACATAGTCCGCCGTTGGCCTTCGAACGTCTGCGCACACGGTTCTGTTCGCGCTTTACGCACATACTGTATTGTATCACGGTGTTAAACCTTTGTAAACTCTATTTTTTCGGGAGATGCGCCGTTTTATGCACGCGGCGGGACGCCCAGCAGCTTTTCCGCCTCGGCCTCGTTCCCCTCGGCCAGCAGGCGGCGGATGCGGCTGGAGCTTACGGTTTCCCCGTCGATGCGCACTTCCGGCACGACGACGGTTTCAAACCCGGCGGCCTGCCCGAGGCGGGTCATGGTATCGGCCGTGCCCGCGCCGTGTTTGCCGAAATTATAATTGTACCCGATCACAACCGCTTTGGGCCGCCAGCGTTCGACCAGCATTTGCACGAACTTTTCCGGGGCGATGTCGCGCAGCTCCTCGGTGAACGGGAGCACGCACACGATATCCGCGCCCTGGGCTTCGATGCGCCGGATGCGTTCCTCCGGCGTGGTGAGCATGGGCGGGGCCATGGGCGGCGCGATGAGGTTGAGCGGATGACGGTCGAACGTCATCACGATCATCGGCACCCGCAGGGTATCCGCCAAAGCGCGCGCGCGCTTCATCAGCGCCTGATGGCCCAGATGCACGCCGTCGAACATCCCAAGCACCAGCACCGAGGCTTCCGTTTGCAAGCCGTTGTCCGTACAAATCCGCATGCCGTTCCTCCGGTTCAATCGCCAAGCCAGGTGGCGGGTTTGAGTACGCCGTCCGCAATTGCGCTTACCGCTTTGGTTTCCCCGTCCACGCGCAGCTGCACGCGGCTGCCCGGCGGCTTGCCCGCAAACGCGGGAAACGCGTCCAGCGGCAGCGGCACGCCGTTTTGAAAGGGCTTGTACAGCCGCGCGGGCACCTCGCTGAAGGGCAGATGCGAAAGCGCGGCTTCCGCCGGGATGAGCAGGCTGGAAAGCATTCCCTGCGCCGCCGCGGCGCGGATTTCTTCCAGCGTATGCGCCTGCTCCAGCGTGAACGGCCCCGTCTGCGTCCGCAGCAGGAAGCGCATATGCGCGGGGCAGCCGATCCGCTCGCCGATATCGTGGCAAAGCGTGCGTACATAAAAACCTTTGGAGCACCGAAGGGAGATCAGCGCGCCGTTACGCGGCGTCATGCGCATAAGCTCCAGCGCGAACAGCGTCATCCCGCGCGTTTCGCGTTCCACGGTTTTGCCTTCCCGCGCCAGCGCGTACAGCGGCCTGCCGCCGCGTTTCAAGGCCGAATACATGGGCGGCATTTGCCGCAATTCGCCCACCAGCGTGGGAAACAGCGAACGCAGCTCGCCTTCCGCAGGCGCACGGCCGCCCGTTTGCACAACGACGCCCTGCGCGTCCTGCGTATCGGTAGCCGCGCCGAAGGCAATCTCGGCGACGTACGCCTTCTGATCGTTTTGCAGGTCGTCAAACAGGCGCGCGGCCTTGCCGATCATCAGCGGCAGCACGCCCGCGGCTTCGGGGTCCAGCGTTCCCGCATGCCCCACCTTAACCCCGCCCGCGCAGCCGCGCACGATGGCCACCGCGCGCGCTGAAGAGACGCCCGGCGGCTTGAGTAAATTTAAAAAACCGCTCAGCGGTGTTTGCAGCGTTTCATTTGGCAAGAGCTTCCGCCTCCGCGCAGGCCTGCGCCAGCGCCTGCTCCAGTTCGGCTACGGTCTCCGGCAGCGTTTTTCGGATGGTGCAGCCCGCCGCGAGCATATGCCCGCCGCCGCCGTAGCGAAGCGCAATCCCATCCACCCGGTAGGGCGGAAGCGCGCGCAGCGAGCACTTGACCACGCCCGGCTGCGCTTCCCGCGCCAGGTAGGCCAGCCGCACGCCTTTGGTGTTGATGGCATAATTGACGATGCCCTCGCTGTGTTCGCCCATCGGGTCGATCGCTTGCAGGGTTTCATACGTAAGCGCCATTCCGGCCACCTTGCCGTCCGCCGAGTAGCGGAACGTGGGAAGCGCCTTGGCCAGCAGCGCGATGTGCTCCCGTTCCTTGCGCAGGAACAAAAGCCTGGAATAGTGGCCGATGTTGAGCCCCGCCTCCATCAGTTCCGCCATAATGCGAAACGAGTTGGCGTCGGTATTCTTGAACTGGAAATTACCCGTATCGGTGGAAAGGCCGATGTACAGGTTGGTGGCTTCGTCCGGTTGCAGGGAGAGTTCCAGCGCCTTGAACAGGCTGAACACCACCGACGCGGACGACGGCGCTTTGGTTTCCACGATATTGATCTGCGCGAAACCGGGATTGGTTTCGTGGTGGTCGATCTGCGCGGTAACGGGCGCGCTGAAAAACAGCGGCAAGGCATTGCCCATCCGTTCGGCCGTGCTTACGTCCACGGCGATGGCCAGGGTGTTTTCAACGCTATGCACGGCCTCCGCCGTGGTGATGGTTTCGACGCCCGGCATAAAGTTCAGCCGTTCCGGCGGCGGACCGTCCAGAACGACCGTTACGGGCTTGCCGAGCCGGGTAATGAGGCTTTGCAGGGCCAAAGCGCTGCCAAGCGTGTCGCCGTCGGGATCGATATGCGGGAAAATGCACACGCGGCCGGCCGCGCGGATCGCGGAAAACAGCTTGTCCATTTCCACGCGGTTATCCGTTTTCATGGGGGCCTTCCTCCGCCTGCACTTTCCTGAGCACGTCGGCAATGTGAATGCCGTATTCGATATTGTTGTCCGCCTCAAACAGGATTTGCGGCGCGTAGCGGATAATCATGCGCTTGCCCAGCCGGTTCCTGACCAGGCCCGCGGCCTTGCGCAGCGCTTCCAGCATGGGTGCGCGGTCGGCTTCCGCCAAAACGCTGACGTAGATTTTGGCGAAGCTGAGATCGCGGGTCACGTCCGCGCGGGTTACGCTGTAGGTGCCCCGGATGCGCGGATCGTTCAGTTCTTCCCGGATAATGGCGTCCACATGCCGCCGGACTTCTTCGTTGATACGGTCAATACGCTCGTTTTTCAATCCGCTCACCTTACCGCGCAATCTCTTCCATGATGAAGCACTCGATTACGTCGCCTTCCTTGAGGTCGTTGAAGCCTTCCAGGCTCACGCCGCATTCGAAGCCCTGCGCCACGTCCTTGGCGTCGTCCTTGAAGCGCTTGAGGGAAGAGAGCTTGCCTTCGAATACCACCACGCTATCGCGAAGCAGGCGAACTTGCGCGTTGCGCTGGAGCTTTCCATCGGTCACATAGCAGCCGGCAACCGTGCCCGCGCCCGTGATGTGGAAAATGCTGCGGACTTCCGCCTGGCCAAGGTAGTTTTCCTTGAACTCGGGGGCGAGCAGGCCCTTCAAGGCCTTTTCCACGTCTTCGATGGCCTGGTAGATGATGCGGTAGAGGCGGATGTCCACGCCCTCCCGCTCCGCGGTTACGCGGGCGTTGTTATCCGGGCGGATGTTGAAGCCGATGATGATGGCGTCGAACGCCGAGGCAAGGTTGACGTCGTCTTTGTTGATCGCGCCGACGCCGGAGTGCAGCACGCGTACCTTCACATGTTCGTTGGAGAGCTTCTCCAGCGCCTGTTTGACGGCTTCCACGGAGCCTTGCACGTCGGCCTTGATGATGATGTTCAGGTTGACGTTCTTGCCCTGATCGATCTGGGTAAAGAGGTTGTCCAGCGTTACCTTCTGGGTGGTTACGGCGCGGGCGGCTTTGAGCTTGTCCATGCGCTCCTGCACCACTTGGCGGCCCAGATGATCATCGGAAATCGCGATCATATCGTCGCCCGCGGTGGGCACTTCGGAGAAGCCCATCACTTCCACAGGCATGGAGGGGCCGGCTTCGTCCACACGGTCGCCCCGGTCGTTGATCATGGCGCGCACGCGGCCGGTTGCCGTGCCCACGACCACGTTATCGCCAACGTGCAGGGTGCCGTTGCGCAGCAGCACCGTTGCCACGGGGCCGCGCGCCTTATCCAGCTTCGCTTCGATGATCACGCCCTTGGCCA
>JAEWTC010000054.1 GCA_023459675.1 Bacillota bacterium
TACCCGTTACGCTGCCCAGCGTACCATAAGCGGCGCGTACCCGGCGGTCGGAAACGTTGTCGGGATGGTCAACAAAACGGCGGATGAGAAAGCCTGTCAATCAGTAAACCTCCAGTATGCGGGAAAATTAAGCTGCGGTTTGCGGAGCCGCGCTTCCCGGGAACGCTCCCTACAGCGCGAGGGAAGCCCGGAAACCGCGCGCGCCGTAATAGGAGTCCGCGCCGTTATGATAGGTAAAAACGCGTCCGTAGCGCCTGTCGCAAAACAGCGCGCCGCCCAATGCGCGGGGTTCCGCAGGCGTTAGGATCCAGCTGGACGTTTTCCGGTCGAATTCGAATACTTGCTGCAGCATGCGGTATTGCTCCTCGTCGAGCATCTCCACGCCCATGTCCTGCGCCATGTGAAGGGCGCTGTCCGCGGGCGCGTTCTGCTTGCGGGATAACAGCGCTTCCTGATCGTAGCACAAGCTTCGCCTGCCCTCGGGGCTTTCCGCCGCGCAATCGAAAAAAACGATCTTACCCGGGCGTTTGGGATCGGCAACCACATTGGGCTCGCCGCCCGTTTCCTCCATCCGCCAAAGCGCCGCAAACTTTTCGGGCGCGGCTTCCAGGGCCTCTGCCACGGCTTGCCACTGCACGCCGGGGTGGTGGGGCAGGGTTTTCGCAAAGCGCGCTTCCAGGGTTTTGAGCAGCGTTTCGCGCTGCGCGGGTGTGATGGGGTTTGGCATAAGCTTACCTCCCGCCGTCTCCTTGTGTTGGTAGAGTAGAAAACAGGGCCGCCTTGCAGCGCAACCTTCAGCCTATTGAAAAAGCCGCGTCTGCTTTGTCACCTGCGCGGCGGCAAGGGCATTGCGTACGTCCGTGTACGCTCAACCCCTGCCACGCCTGGTTTCCAGCATACGCGGCTTTGTAAACAGGCTGTCATCCCGCGATCAAACATGATTTGTCAGCGCTTTGACGACTGCTTCCTGGGCAACCTTGTGAAGTGGATCCGGATCAGGCGTCGGTTTCGTCCGTCTTCTCGGCGGAGGGCTCATCCTTCGCTTTCTTGGCCGGGGCTTTCTTCTTGGGCTTCTCGGCTTCGTCCGCGGCTTCTTCTTCCAGCTGCTTGCCTACGGCTTCAATATCCACGGGAACGGTTTCATCCGTTGCACCCGGGGTTTCCACGTGCGCGGGCTTGGGGTTCTCGTCTTCCAGCAGCGCGCGGATGCTCAGGCTGATGCGCTTGGCCTGCGGGTCGATGCTCAGGACCTTCACGTTGATTTCGTCGCCAACTTTGACGGCGTCCTCCACCTTATCGATGCGGGTCGTTGCGCACTGGCTGATGTGCACCAAGCCGTCCACGCCGGGCTCAAGCTCCACGAACGCGCCGAATGTGGTGATGCGGACAACCTTGCCGATCACAACCGCGCCTTCGGGATACTTCTGCGGGGCGACGTCCCAGGGCTTGGGCTGCATCTGTTTGAGGCCCAGCTGAATGCGTTCGCGCTCGTGATCGAGATTGAGGATTTTGACTTCCACTTCCTGATCGGGATGTACGATCTCGGACGGGTGCTTCACGTGCGACCAGCTGAGGTCGGTCACGTGGATCAGGCCGTCCACGCCGCCGATGTCCACAAACGCGCCGAAATCGGTCAGCCTGCGCACAACGCCCTTGACGATCGAGCCTTCCGTAAGGGAAGACCATACTTCGGACTTGCGGTTGGTTTCCTCGGCCTTCATCACGGCCTTGCGGCTGGCAACGATCCTGCGCTTCTGCTCATCCAGTTCGATGATCTTCAGCTTCATGGGCTTGCCGATGAACTCGCCGATTTTTTCCACGTAACGGTTGGAGAGTTGCGACGCCGGCACAAACGCGCGAATGCCGTCCACATCGCAGATCAAGCCGCCCTTGACGACTTCCTTGCCGATGCCTTCGACGGTTTCGTTCTTCTCAAACTTCTCAACAAGTTGCGTGAAGACCTTCCGCTTGATGATGTTGCGCTGGGAGAGCAGCACGTTTCCGTCGCCGTCGTTTACCTTCACGACTTCCACTTCAATTTCGTCGCCCAGTTTCACATTTTCCGTTACCAGGTCTTCGCGTTTGATCAGCCCGTCCGACTTGAAGCCGATGTTGACGCAGATCTCGTCCTCGGTCATCTGCACCACCGTGCCGGTGACCGTCTGTCCCGGGCGGATCTTCACCAGCGTTGCTTCAACGTCTGCCATGAAGCTGTTTTTCTCTGTCTCTTCAACGGGTACTTGTTGGTCCATCTGTTCTTTGTCTGTCATGCGAGTGACAACCTCCTTTAGTAACCAATCCGGCGTGCTTGCGCCGGCGGTTATTCCAATGATCTCGGAATGGATATCTGCAAAGTCCGCCGGGATATCCTCTGCGGACTCTATCAGTAGAGTACGGGTGCAAATTGCCTTGCAGGTTTCGTACAACTTGCGGGTATTGGCGCTTTTCCGGCCGCCGACCACCAGCATCGCGTCCACTTCGCCGGCAAGCTGCCGGGCTTCGTTTTGGCGCAGCACCGTTGCGGTGCAGATGGTGTCTTCCACCGAAAGGTTCTTCACCTTCTGCCGGAGCACCGGCAGGATGGCTTCCCAGGCCTCGTGGGGGAAGGTGGTCTGCGCAACGGCAAGCGCGGCGTCCATCACAGGCAGCGCCTGGGCCTGGGCTTCGTCGGCTACGGTGTACACCTTGCCGCGGCACCAGCCGATGGTGCCCACAACCTCCGGGTGGTCCTGCTGGCCAACCAGAATCACCGTCTGCCCCTCCCGGGAATAACGGCTTACGGTTTCGTGCAGGCGCTGTACGAAGGGACAGGTGAGGTCGCACGTCCGGCAGCCCAGAGCGTTCAGCTCTTCATACACTCCGGGGGCTACGCCGTGGCTGCGGATGATTGCCGTTTGGCCAGCCGCCTGCGCCGGCGTTTCCACCGCGCGGATCCCTTGCGCTTCCAGCTGGCGGATGACCTGCGGGTTATGCACCAGTTCGCCGATGGTGACAATCTCGCCGTACTGCCGGGAAGCTTTCATCGCCTCGTTTACGGCGCGCTTGACTCCCATACAGAAGCCCGCGTGTTTCGCCGTGCGTATTGGCATCAGAATACCTCCAAACGGATAATCACGTACACAATTCGGGTCACAAGAACGGAAATCCTTCTTATCCTTGCGATAAAATCAAAAAAACATAGATTACTTCTGCATTTGCTCGCTTTCGAGCACCAATTTGCGGTACGATTCGTGAATGCGGTTCATAACTTCCTGCGCCGCATCCTTATTCGTACCCCGCGCCTTGATATCCAAAACCGAAAATTCTTCGCCGAACCAGCAATCCGTGCGGCGGAACAGGCGCAGCTTGGACTGGATGTAGACGGGCAGCACAGGCGCGCCGCTTTGCAGGGCGATCATGGCGATGCCGGCCTCCATATCGTCCATAATGCCTTCGCGGAACCGCGTTCCCTCCGGGAAAATGCCAAGCACGTTACCGTCCTTCAAAACCTTCAGGCAGGCGCGAAGCGCTTTCATATCGGTGTTGTAGCGGTTGACGGATATCATATGCACCCGGCCGAACAGGAAGCGCAGGATGGGGTTTTTCGTTAGCTCCGCCTTGCCCAGGAAGCGGATCTGATACCTGCGGCAGCCGTAGGCAATGAGGATCGGGTCCATCATGGACAGATGGTTGCCGATCACAATATAAGGCGCGCTCAGTTTGGCGCGCTCCGGGTGGTGGTAGCGCACCGGAAACAGCGTATGAAACAAAAAGGAAGCGAGGAGAATGAGAAATCCGTACAGCCAGGAGAAACGGCGGGGGTTTTGTACCGAATCCTTCATAACCTGGCCTCCAACAGCTTGATCACCATGTCCACCACCTGGGAACGGGTTAAGGGGGTCGTGTCGATCACCACGGCGTCCTCCGCGGGGCGGAGGGGGTCGATCGCGCGGGTGGAATCCTGGTGGTCTCTGGCGATGACGTCGGACAGCACCTTGTCGTAATCGGCCGCGATGCCCCTGGCCGCCAGTTCGTCATAGCGCCGCTTGGCGCGTATCTGGGGCGACGCGGTGAGGAAAACCTTCAGCGTGGCGTTTGGCAGCACCTTGGTGCCGATGTCGCGCCCGTCCAGCACCATGGACTGGCTCCGGGCGATTTCCTGCTGCATGCGCACCATCAGCCTGCGCACGTCGCCCGCTTTGGAACAGGTGGACGCGGCCAGGCTGATATCCGGCGTGCGGATAAGGGCGGAAACGTCGCCGCCGTTGACCAAGGTCTTCTGCACGCCGTTCTCAAACCGTATGGTAAGCGCAATGCGGCCGGCAAGCTCCGAAAGCCGCGGCTCATCCGCGGGGTCGATCCCTTCGCGGATGGCCTGATAGGCAAAGGCACGGTACATAGCGCCCGTGTCCAAATGAAGAATGCTGAGTTTTTTTGCAATCTCGTCGGCAACGGTCGATTTGCCCGCGCCGCCGGGGCCGTCAATCGCGAGGGTGAAGTGCCGTTGTGTCATATGGCGCGGTGCCCCAATCCGATGCAGATTTCATCCAGATGGCCAAGCCCGATGCCGAAAAACACCGCGACGGCCACGTGATCCTTATGCCGGGCGATGCCTATTTTTCCGCCTACGTTCATGCCCAGCGCCTTGGTGGTGATCTGGGTCAGCGCCTCGCGGGCCGCGCCCGCCACGCCGCCTTCCTCCAGATGGCTTTCGTCAATCAAACCCTCGCGCCTGGAGGCGATCACCGTACGCTCGATAATCCGCACGATGGAAGGCACGAACTCCCCGCCGAAATCCACGGCGGCGGCCAGGATCAGGCTGCCCGCAAGCTGCTTTTTCAGCTGAATCTCTTCCTCGCGGGACCGGGACATGCTCATTTCAATGGCGGCGCGGGCAACATCCCGGCTGCCGGGCATGCTTTGCATGGACATATCGATACGTTCCTCTCTAAAAAAGGCGGATCACATAGGAAAAACATTCCCAAAGTGCCGCTGCGTCATGTTTTTCACCCGCTATATGAAGCAGGTTGGTACTCTGCCGCTCGCTTTTGCCGTCCCCTGGCGTACGAATACGGGGGCATGACAGCCGCTTACGGACTCGAGTTCCATTTGTGAAGTGTAGGTAAAAACTAGACGCTGGCGCACACTTCAGGAACACTCCATTTATTATATGCCAGCAATACGGGTGCGTCAAGAGATTGACGCTTCATGCCGCGCAGGGTATACTGCATTTTGCATCACTTGAAACGGAGAAACGCACGCATGGCAAAACAGCGCGGCTCGCGGCAGGGCTTCCTGGCACTTTTGATCTGCATGGCGGGGGTTTCCACGTCTCCTTTGTTCTACCGGCTGGCCTTTGTTGGCGGCATGAGCGCGCTTTGGGTGAATGTGTTCCGTCTCCTGGTCACCACGCTTGTCATGCTTTTGATCGTGCTTTCCAACGCCGCGCGGCGGCGCGCGCTTTGGCAAACGTCCGGACGCTCGCTGTGGATCAGCGCGCTGGCGGGAACGTTTCTCGCGCTGCATTTGAACAGCTGGGCGCTCTCGCTGGTCTATACGGACGCGTTTGCCGCCTCTACCATTTTAGGCACCTATGTGCTGATTACCGCGTTGTTCTCGTCGGTGTTTCTCAAGGAAAAAACGTCCAAAGCGGCGCTCATCGGCCTGTTTATCGCCACGGCGGGCGTTGTGGTCTGCAATTTCGGCGGTGGCGGGTTCGGCAGAATCGGCGGCAATCTGCTGGCGATCTTCGCCGCGGTAACCGAAGCGCTGTATCTGTTGTGCGGCCGCAAAGCGCGGGAGGAAATGAGCGCGGCGTCCTATACCACCGTTTTATATACGGTCACGCTGTTCTGGATGGCCGTTATGGCGCTGTTTACCGGCGTTCCGGCAAGCTTCCCGGCGGACAGCGTCTTCTGGGCCGGCATGCTCGCGGTATTCTCCACGCTGTTTGGACACAGCATGGCAAGCGTCGCCCTGAAATATTTCCAGGCGACCACGGTTTCCGCGCTGATGATGTCGGGCATGGTCGTCGGGCCGCTGCTGGTGCTGATGGTCATGAAGGAAAACCTGTCCTTCTTCTCGGTGCTCGGCGGCCTGATCATCACCTTCGGCCTGGTCTGGTATATGGCGGCGGAAAGGCGCGAGGCAAAAATCCTCCGCCAGAGCGCGCAGGACAGCATTCTTTGATCCTTTGCACCGGCGCGGCGCCGGGCTTCAGTAGGTGATCATCTCGTTGAACAGCTCGATGGCAAACCGGTCCGTCATGGACGAAATATAATCCAGAATCGCCTGTACATACGGCTGCTTTGCGGATAGGTCGCCGTATATTTTCCGGTTTTCGCAGCGGTCCGCAAGCTCCCGCAGGTCGCCGTCGGGCACGATGTCCGCCTGGCAGTACCTTGCAAGCCAGCGCTCGAAATACTGGATGGTGTTTTTGTAGAACTGCCGCTTTTCCGCGAGCGCTTCCCAGGAATGCCTGCCGTCGTAGCAGCCCAGCAGCAGATCGAAAATCTGCGTGATCACCAGCTCGCAATACTTGTGGAAGGGCTTTTGCCGCTCGTGGCGGTAGATGAACTCATAGTTGAACTTTTTCAGGTCGTTCATCTGGCGCTGCATTTTCGGGCTCAGGCAGATGCCGTGCTCCGGCGTGCTGGTTTTGCAGATATCGGTGATCATGTTGTACATGATCACCGTCGTGTTCATTACCCGCTCGTCGTTCTCCTGCGCCATTTTCAGCAGCTTGCTGCGCTGCGTTTCCAGAAGGAAATTCAAATGGATGGCGTCCTCAATATCGCGGCCGATGTAGGCGATCTTGTCCGCGATCTTCACAACGCAGCCTTCCCAGGTCACCGGCTGGTATTTTCCCGGCTGGTCAAACTCCCGCAGCGGCATGATTTCGCCCCGGGGGATCAGCCCGTTTTCGTCCACCTCCCCGCAATGGGAAATAATCCCGTCGCGCACGGCGTACGTCAGGCTCAAATTCTTCTGCTTTCTGTATTCGTCCTCCAGAAGCTCGATATCGTCCACAAAACGCAGGCTGTTCTTCTCGTGCCAGAAATCCTGGCCGAGGTGCTTCTTCGCCAGCTCTTTGAGCACGGTTTCGCCCTGATGCCCGAACGGCGCGTGCCCCAGATCGTGCCCGGCGGCGATCGCCTGCGTGAGCTCCTCGTTGAGGCCCAGGTATTTGCTGATCGTGCCGCTGACCGATTCCACATGCCCCACGTGCTCCATGCGCGTGCAGATATGGTCGTTCTCGATGTTGAAAAACACCTGTGTTTTATGCTTTAAGCGGCGGTATGCCTTGGAATGCAGGATGCGGGTATAGTCGCGGGCAAACGGGCTTCGGATATCGTCCAGCCGGTCGTTGAGCTTGCCTTCCCTTGCGATGAGCTGGCGCCAGAAGGGGTGCGTTTCCACGGCTGCGTGCTTTTGAAAGCGATGGCTCTCCATATGGCATGTCCTCCGGTTTCTCAAGAGGTGAACGGTGTCAAACGCGCTGAAGGTTTTGTTGATCATAGAATTCTGCTTTTACACGGGAAAATCCTGTACGAAAAAATCCAACGCGGATCCGCGCTGGATGCTAACTTTGGAATGCGTTCTGGTTTTGCGCGGGCGGCAGCCCGCCCGGTTCTATCTTACAGGAGGAACTCGTCCCAGAGCGCTTCACCCGTGCCCAGCCGCAAAAGGCGCTTATAGCCCAGCTCCTTGAGCATGCCGAGCGTTTTGGGGAAGGCGCAGGCCAGGTCGCGCGCGTCGTGGCAGTCGGAAGTGAGGGTGACGTCGCCGCCCATTTCGCGCCAGGCGTCCAGCAGAAAATCGGCGGGATAGGGGAGCGTGTCGTACCCGCGCGCGATGTTGCCGGTGTTCACTTCCAACAGCTTGCAGCCTGCGAAGGCGGCTTCCAGCGCGGCAAGCGCGGCGCGGCGGTAGACAGGAAGCGCGGTGTTTATTCCCAGCGCCGCGGCATGCTTGCGCACGACGTCGAAATGGCCGATCACGTCCGGCTTGTCGTTTTGCACCGATTCGCTCAGCTGCGCGTAATACGCCTTGACCATCGCTGCGGGATCGCCGCCGAAGGTATCGCGCACGAGGCGCTGGAGCGTCTCCTTGGGGCCGTCCACGGCCCTGTGCGCGCCGTCCGCCTTGGAGATCAGGTAATGCGTCGAGCCGATGATGTAATCGCAGTTTTTGCGGTTTTCTTCCTTCTGGGCCTGCGGGACCATCGAATCCTGCTCAAGCCCCACGTAGAGCTTAGGGGATATATGCTCCGACTCGTGCTTTGCCTGCAAGGCGCGCAGCTCCTGCAAATAGGCCTTCTGCCCTTCGAAAGACATGCAGTAATCCGGATCAAAGCCCTGCCAGGCGTGGCCGGAAAAGCCCAGGCTTACGAACTTCAGCTCCTGCGCGTGGAAAACCATAGCCGCAATATCGTTGGTGCCGTCGCAATAGGTGCTGTGCGTATGGGCGTTGGATAAAAACTTCATTGCATGCGCTCCTGCTTTATTTTGTGATCCACCACGTGGCGCTTCGCCAGCTCGCGGATCATGTCCTCGTAGGTGATGCCCATCTGCGCCATCAGCACCATGCCATGGTACAAAAGGTCGCCCAGCTCGTAAATCGTTTCGTCCCGGTCGCCCTTGGCGCCGGCGATAATGACCTCCGCGCTTTCCTCACCGATCTTTTTCAGGATTTTGTCCAGCCCCTTTTCGAACAGATACGTGGTGTAACTGCCGTTTTTCGGCTCGTTCTTCCGGCTCTGGATCACCTCGTACAGCGCGCGGATGGAAAACGGGCGGATCTCGTCGTTCTCATACAGCTCGTTCATAAAGCAACTTTCCGCGCCTGTGTGGCAGGCGGGGCCGCTTTTCTTCACTTCCACCACCAGCGCGTCAAAATCGCAGTCCGCCCGAACGGCGACGATCGTCTGCACGTTGCCGCTGGTTTCCCCTTTGCGCCACAGGCATTTGCGGCTGCGGCTGTAAAAGCAGGTGCGGCCTTCTAAAAGGCTGATTGCAAGGCTTTCGCGGTTCATATAGGCGAGCGTCAGCACCTCGTGGGTTGCGTAGTCCTGCACCACGACGGGGATCAGCCCCGCGTCGTCAAACTTTAGCTGCTCGAGAAGTTCCTGCTCCATCATACACCCTCCGTCAAACCCGCATGGGGTTGCCCCTGTGTTTCAGCATGCGTTTCAGTTCCAGAATGTCCACCTCGCGGGAGTGGAAAATGCTCGCCGCAAGCCCCGCGTCCACCCGCGGCAGCTGAAACAGCTTTGCAAAGTCCTCCGCGCAGCCCGCGCCGCCGGAGGCGATCAGCGGCAGCCCCACGGCGTTTCCGATTAACTCCAGCATTTCCAGATCAAACCCCTTGCGCACGCCGTCGGTATCGATGGAGTTCACCACCAGCTCGCCCGCGCCGCTCTGCTCGCCGAATTTCGCCCATTCCACGGCGTCCAGCCCCGTGTCTTCCCGCCCGCCCTTGGCGAAGATGTGGAAAGCGCCGTCCATGCGCTTTATGTCCATGGATAGCACCACGCACTGGTCGCCGTAGCGTTTGGCGGCCTGGGCGATGAGCTGCGGGTTTTGAATCGCACCGGTGTTGACGCTTACCTTGTCCGCGCCGCATTTGAGCACGCGGTCGAAATCGTCCAGGCTGTTGATGCTGCCGCCCACGGTGAGCGGAATGAACACCTGCGCGGCCACGCGCTGTAAAACGTCCGCAAACAGCGGGCGGCCCTCCGCGCTCGCCGTGATATCGTAGAACACCAGCTCGTCCGCGCCGGATTGGTTATAGAACGCGGCCATGGCAACGGGGTCGTCCACGTCCCGCAGCCCGCCGAAGTTCACGCCCTTCACCACGCGGCCGTTTTTCACATCCAGGCAGGGAATAATGCGCTTCGTCAGCATCGGGAGTCTCCTTTGGCAAGGGCAATCGCGCGCGGCAGCGTCAAGGTGCCCGCGTACAGCGCCTTGCCGATGATCGCGCCGTATACGCCCAACTTCGCCAGCGTTTGGATCTCGTCCTCGAACGATATCCCGCCCGAGGCGATCACGCGCAGGCCCTCGATGGTTTGGAGCCGTTCGTAGGCGGCAAGGTTGGTGCCTTCCAGCAGGCCGTCCTTGGAAACGTCGGTGTAAATGACGGTGGAAATCCCCGCGCCGTACAGCTTCTGGCAAAACGCAAACCCGTCGAGGGCGGAAACGGAGGTCCAGCCGTGGATCGCCACCAGCCTGTCCTTCACGTCCACGCCCGCGGCCAGCCGGTTGCCATAGCGCTTGCCCATACGCTCCACAAAGGCAAAATCCTCCACGGCGGCGGAGCCCAGAATCACACGCCCGATGCCCAGTTCCAGGTACTCGCGTATCGTTTTTTCGTCGCGGATGCCGCCGCCCAGTTGAATCTCCAGCGGAAGCCCGCTCAGCGCGCGGATCGCCGCCCGGTTCTGCGGGCTGCCCTCCTTCGCGCCGTCCAGGTCCACCACGTGCAGGCATTCCGCGCCCGCGTACAGGAAACCTTTGGCGGTCTCCGCGGGGTCG
>JAEWTC010000055.1 GCA_023459675.1 Bacillota bacterium
CCGTCCGTTTTGTTGTCGCACAGCCCCCTCGCTCAGGGGCCGTGCTCTGCAAAACGTCTCAACTTCAGTTCACTAGCCGCTTCGCGGCTGTGCCACACAGGGCACACGTTCACTTCATTCGCCCATGAGCCGTTTGAGAATTTCGTGATACGCGTCTTCCACGTTGCCCAGATCGCGGCGGAACCGGTCCTTGTCCAGCTTCTCGTGGGTCACAGTATCCCAAAAACGACAAGTGTCCGGGCTGATTTCATCGGCGAGCACAATGGTGCCGTCCGATAAACGCCCGAACTCCAGCTTAAAATCAATGAGATCGATGTTCATGTCTTTGAGATATTCGCGCAGAATGCCGTTCACCTGCAGGGCATACGTGCTGATCGTTTCCATCTCCGCGTCGGTGGCCCAGCCCATCGCCGCGATGTGGTACTGGTTGACCATCGGATCGCCCAGCGCGTCGTCCTTGTAGCAGAATTCCAGCACGGTTTTGTTCATCACCACCCCTTCGGCAAGCCCCAGCCGTTTGGACAGCGAACCCGCCGCAACGTTTCTGACGATCACCTCCAGCGGAACGATGGTCACCTTTTTGACCAGCGTCTGGGTATCGGATACCTCGCGGATCAGGTGGGTGGGCACGCCTTTTTGCTCCAGCAGCCGCATGAGGTGGTTGGTCACGCGGTTGTTGATCGCGCCCTTGCCCGCGATCGTGCCCTTCTTCAGCCCGTTGAAGGCGGTGGCGTCGTCCTTGTAGGATACCAGAAGCACCTGCGGGTCCGCCGTGGCAAATACCTTCTTTGCCTTGCCTTCGTAGAGCAAACCGAGCGTCTCCATGGTCATACACTCCCCTTACTGTGGAATAGTCGGCGGCAGCGCCGCGGGAATTCCGCATGCCCGGCAGGGCAAAACGCCGCGGCCTGCCCGCGGCATTCCGGCTTCGCGGTCAGCCGAGGCGAAGGGCCGCGTCCTTTTCCAGAACGCTTCGTTTCATTTCGTCGCGGGCGCGGCACAGGCGGGCGTACAGTTCGTCGTCCGCAAGCGCAAGGATCTGCGCGGCGAGGATGGCGGCGTTGGCGGCGCCGTCGATGGCGACGGTGGCAACGGGCAGCCCGGGGGGCATCTGCACGGTGGACAACAGCGCGTCCATCCCGTCCAGCGCGGAAGCTTTCACGGGGATGCCGATCACCGGCAGCACCGTGCGCGCGGCCAGCGCGCCCGCCAGATGCGCAGCCTTGCCCGCGGCGGCAATCAGCACGCCGAAGCCGTTGTCCTTAGCCTCCGCGGCGAAACGCGCGGCTTCGTCCGGGGTGCGGTGCGCGCTGTAGATATGCGCTTCGAACGGGATTCCAAACGTTGTCAGCTGATCAAAACAGGGCTTGAGAACGGGAAGATCGCTGTCCGAACCCAGGATGACGGCCACTTTTTTCATTCCGGCTTGGTTTCCTTTCCTTATCCGCTGGGCGTTTGCGCCGGGGCGCAGAAACAACTTTCATTATAGACAATGCGTCCCGCCCGTGTCAATCGTCCGCGCGGCCCTGCGAATTTAGCACAAACGCAGTACAATGCCGGCTGCCCGCGCGTCCGCTTCGCTTCCTTTGGGCTTGCCCGCGCACCCCGCAAAGCGAGCGGCCGCCTGCAAAACGCCGCGCAGGAAAGAATCGACAAACGTTTACACCTATGGTATAATGCTGCGAAGCAATTAAAGAGGAACGCCTCCTTTCCAGTCTGCCATAAGGAGATCTCATATGAATAAGGCAAACCAAGCGTCTCCCGCCGGAAAACGGATTTTCTTCATCATTCTGGGCGTGTTCATCGCCGCGCTGCTGGTGCTCGCGGGCGTGCTGATTTTTAACAACAGCAGCCTCCAGCGGAAAAACGGCGATCTGCAAACCAGCCTGGATCAGGTATCGGCGGAGCTTACTACCTTGAAGGAAACCGCACAGCCCGCGGACGTCACCGCGCTCAACGAGAAATACGCCGCGCTGGAGACGGAGTACAACGCCTACAAGGCGGACGCGCAGACCGCCGCGGAGACCGCGGCTTCCGCGCTTGCAACGCTACAGGCCGAGTTCGACCAATACAAGGCCGACGCCATTGCCGTGAAAGATGCGGACGCTGCGGAGCTTAACTCCCTGCAAACCGCTTTCGATACCTATAAGGCGGACAGCGCGGCCACGATGCAGGCGATGGAATCCGGCGCGGCGCTTACCGCCCTGCAAGCCGAATTCGATACCTACAAAGCAAAGGCCGAGGGCGATCTCAGCGCCCTGCAAGCCGAATTTGACGCCTACAAGGCAACCGCGCAGGCCGATCTGGACGCAGCGACGCTTGCGCAGACCACCCTGCAGACCGAGCTTGACACGCTGAAGGCAGCCGCTGGCGCCACCGCGGGCGGCGAAACCACCCCCGCCGGAACGGATTCCGGGCTTGCCGCCCTGCAAACCGAGTACGACAACTACAAGGCTTCTGCGCAGGAGCAGCTTGCCGCCCTGCAAACCCAGCTGGATCAGCTCACGGCCGGCTCCCCGGACACCGCGGCCCTGCAGACCGAGTTCGACTCGTATAAGGCCGAAGCGGCCGCCGCTCTCGCCACCCTCCAGGCCGAGTTTGACGCCTACAAGGCCCAAACGGAAACCACGCTGGCCGCAAACCAGACGGACCTCGAAACCGCAAGGCAGAACGGCGCGCTGGAGCTGCAAACCCTGCAAACGTCCTTTGATACCTTCAAAACCGAAGCCGCCGCCGCGCAGACCGCGCTGCAAACGAGCTTCGACACCTATAAGGCGTCCGCCGAGGCCGCGCTGACCGAAGCCAAACAAGCCCAGGAAGCCGCCGTGCAAAAGGCCGCGGAAAGCGCGATTCCCACAAACGTCAACGGCGCGGGCAACGTATCCAACGGCAACCTCGCCGTGCTCTACGAGGGCAACATCTACTACCACAACAATTACCAAAACGGCAACATCTTCATGGAAAACACCGAGGGCTTCGGCGATACCTACGTGCGCAGAACCAGCCTTTCCGGCCCCAACTACCTGCACGGCATCGCGGCGGTGGAGAACGGCTCGCTGTATTACTTGAACAACGACAACCTCTACCGGCTGAACCTCACAAACGGCAAGTCCGAATTCATGAAGAGCAACATGAACCTGTACGGCAACAACGCCATGCACATCTACGACGACCGCATCTATTTCCTCAAAAACCTCCCGGGCGCGGACGGCCAGCCTGCGGATAACCTGTATCTGGTGGATTTCCGCTGCAACAACCTGGAGAACGTACCGGGCGTGAGCGCGTACGCGTTCGTAGGCGCGGACAAATATCTGTACTACGTCGAAGCGGGAACGTGGAACATCGTCAAGTTTGATCTGGTGGAAAAGACCGGCGCGGTGGTGCTGCAAAGCGGCGGGCAGGAGATTGCCAACCTGAACCTTGCGGCAGATACACTGTACTTCACGCTGGGCGGCCAGCTTTCCAAAGCCAACGCGGACGGCACCGGGCTTACCGCCATCGGCACGGCGCAGGCTTCGAGCCTGAACGTGGTGGGCGACTGGATCTACTACAGCAACACGCAGGATAAGGAAAAGCTCTACCGCATCACCACCGGCGGCCTGTACGACCAGCTGGTGGCCGACGTGGAAAACACCTGCTGCATAAGCGTAGCGGGCGGCTGGGTGTACTTCATCCAGTACGCGGGCCAGGGCGACCAGTGGACGGTCGTGGACACCTATAAGGTCAAGCTGGACGGAACGGGCCTTACGCAGTCCAAGCCGTAAACCCGCGCGGCGCAGGCCGCAGGGAGCAGACTACAATCCAACGCACAGCGCAGCCGGCCGGCTGCGCTGTTTTCATTGCTGTCAGACCCTGCTTGGAAGCAGCTTGGCAGACTGTTCAAAAGGCTGCATATGCTAGAAGACGGGCGAGGCAGGGCCTGAGCTTACTGGTTTGTAAGTGATGGCCTTGCCGATGCGACGTCGACAACGCAGATGCGGCCTTTTCAATAGGCTGAGCGCACGCCCGGCCTTGTGCCGCGCCATCGGGTGTGGTAGAATGACCACAGTCAACCGCTTCCTTTCTTTGATCGCCCGAACACGCAACGCGGAGGGAAACCAGGATGCTGGAAACGATCTATATTCTGGATTGCGACCAAACGCTGGCGGGTTTAATCGCCCGCACGCTGCGCAGCCAGGATTTCTACTGCGAGCTTGTGCCGCCCGAAACCGCGGCGCAAACGCTTCGCGGCCGAAACGCCAAAGGCATCGTCATCGCCGCGGAAAACGGCGGCTTCGTATGCGGGATCGACCCCGCGCTGCTGCACATGGAGCTGCCGGTGCTCGCGCTTGGCGCGGCTGCCGTCATGCTGTGCGAGCTGCTAGGCGGCGGCATAAACGCGTTGGAAGCGCCGGAGAACGTTACCCTGGGCGTATCGGACAGCCCCCTGCTGAGCGGCATCACGGGCGGCGAGCGGGTGCTGAAAAACCTGCGCGAGCTCACCCTGCCCGCAGGCGCGCAGGTGATCGCCACGGCCACGGAGCGCGCCATCGGCTTCGCGGTGGACGGGCGGCTGTTTGGCCTGCAATACAATATCGAGCGCAACGACCCGGATTCGCTGCGCATTTTGCATAACTTCGCCGCGGAGCTCTGCGGCATGGAGCCCTTCTGGGACGCCAATTACATTATTCACGAAGCCGTGGAGGACATCCGCCGCAAGGCCGGTTCAGGCAGCGTTCTGTGCGCCGTTTCCGGCGGGGTGGACAGCGCCGTGGCCGCGAAGCTTGCGCACATGGCCGTAGGGGACAGGCTCACCTGCCTGTTCGTGGATACCGGCCTGTTTCGCAAGGCCGAGCCGCAGGAGGTGGCGCGGGCGTTTTCGGAAATGCCCGGCGTTACGCTGCGCATTACCGAGGCCGGGCCGCTGTTTCAAAAGGCGCTGGAGGGCGTGCGCGCGGAGGCAGATAAGGAACGCATCGTAAGCTCGCTGTTAAAGCAGGTTTTCTACGAGCAGCTCCACGATTTTCCGGACGCTACGGCGGTGGTGCTGGGCACCAACTACAACGAAACGCTCTACGGCCTGCCCGCGCCCGTGCAGGCGCCCGTGGGCGGCGAGGCCCGCTATCTCACGCTGGAGCCGGTGTCCGCGCTGTTTCGAAGCGAGGTCAAGCGCCTGGGCGAGCGGCTTGCCGTTCCCAAATCCATCATGGAGCGCCAGCCCTTCCCGGCCGCCGGGCTTGCCTCGCGCATCGTGGGCGCGGTCACGCCCAAAAAGCTGCAGATGCTTCGGGACGCGAGCGCGTTTTTCACCGAGGAAATCGTGCGCGGCGGGCAGGAAAAGCGCCTGTGGCAGTACTATGCCACCCTGGCCGAAAACCCGGACGGGCGGCAGGGGTATGTGCTCGTCCTGCGCGCGTGCCAGGCCGGGGACGGCGAGGCCCACGCCGCGCGCCTGCCGTACGATTTAACCGAGCGCGCGACCGAGCGCATCCTTGCGGAGCTGCCGCAGGTGCGCCGCGTGCTGTACGATTTAACGCCGAGCTACCACTATTCCTTCCTCGAATAAAAACCGGGAGACCTGTATGCTGCACTTCACCAAAATGCACGGAATTGGCAACGACTACGTATACATCAACGGCTTTGAGGAAACCCTGCCCGACGATTTAGGCGCGCTGGCCATCGCCATGAGCCCGCGGCACACCTCTGTGGGCAGCGACGGCGTCATTTTCATCCTGCCGTCCAAGATTGCGGACGTGCGTATGCGCATGTTCAACCCCGACGGTTCCGAGGCCGAGATGTGCGGCAACGGCATCCGCTGCGTGGCGGCCTACAGCTATGACCGCGGCCTGTGCCCCCATACCCAGATGCGAATCGAAACGGGCGGGGGCGTCAAACACGCCGCCGTGATGCTCAACGACCGGGGCCGCGCCCAGGCCGTGCGCGTGGATATGGGCGTTCCCAAGCTGAACGGCGCGGACATCCCCAGCGTTTTCGAAGGCGAGCCGGTGCTGATGCGGCCGCTCGCCGCGCTTGGCAAGCCCTGGCCGGTCACGCTTGTGAACATGTCCAACCCCCACGCCGTGACCTTCGTAACCGACGTGGACGCCGCGCCCGTGCAAACCGTGGGGCCGCTTCTGGAAAACGACCCGGCGTTCCCCAGGCGCTGCAACATCGAGTTCGTGCAGGTGGTGGACAAGCGCCATATCCGCATGCGGGTGTGGGAGCGCGGCGCGGGCGAAACCTTCGCCTGCGGCACGGGCGCGTGCGCGTCCACGGTCGCGTGCGTACTAAACGGCTTTACCGAACGAAGCGTTACCGTACGGCTGCTGGGCGGGGAGCTGAAAGTGGAGTGGGATCAAGCCACGGGCCACGTGCACATGACCGGCCCGATCGCCTACGTATACGAGGGCGATTATCTGGGATACGAATAAATAGCTCCGGAGGGAAAGTGCCTTGAACGTCAACCCGAATTTTGAGAAACTGCCCGGTTCCTACCTGTTTGCGGAAATCGCGCGGCGCGTGAAGGAGTTTCAAGCCCAAAACCCCACGGCGGACGTTTTAAAGCTGGGCATCGGGGACGTGACCCGGCCATTGGCCCCGGCGGTGGTCGCCGCCATGCAGAAAGCCGCGGGAGAAATGCTGAGCGTGGAAACCATGCGCGGCTACGGCCCGGATTTCGGGTATGATTTTCTGGTCAACGCCATCCTCGCGCACGATTACGCCGCGCGGGGCGTTGCCTTGGAGTTTGACGAGGTGTTTATTTCCGACGGCGCGAAGACCGATAGCTCCGCCGTGCAGGAATTGTTCGCAAACGACGTAAAAATCGCCGTGACCGACCCCGTGTACCCCGTGTATGTGGACGCCAACGCCATGGCCGGGCGGCTGGGCGAATACGCGGACGGCCGCTGGACGAACCTCACCTACCTGCCCTGCAACGCGGAAAACGGCTTCGTGCCCGCCCCGCCCAAGGGACATGTGGACGTAATCTACCTGTGCTACCCCAACAACCCCACCGGCACGACGCTGACCAAAGAGCAGCTCAAGCCCTTTGTGGACTACGCGCGGGAGCACGACGCCGTGATTGTATACGACGCGGCCTACAAGGCCTTCATCCGCTCCGACGTGCCCCATTCCATCTACGAGGTGGAGGGCGCCAGGGACGTTGCCGTCGAGTGCAACTCGTTTTCCAAAACCGCCGGGTTCACCGGCACGCGCTGCGGCTACATGGTGGTGCCACACGCCGTAACGGGCAAGGGCGGCGCGGGCCAGAGGGTTTCGCTCAACGCCCTGTGGAAGCGCCGCATGGGCACGAAGTTCAACGGCGTCAGCTACCCCGTGCAGCGCGCCGCGGCCGCCGCGTTTTCCCCGGAGGGCTGGGCGCAGTGCATGGAAACCATCGAATACTACCGCCGCAACGCAAAGCTGATCCGCGAGGGGCTGCAAAGCTTCGGCTACGCGGTGTTCGGCGGTTTGGACGCGCCGTACGTGTGGATGAAAACCCCCACCGACAGTTGGTCGTTTTTCGATACGCTGCTTCACACCGCGCACGTGGTGGGCACGCCGGGCGCGGGCTTCGGCCCCAGCGGCGAGGGCTACTTCCGCCTCACCGCCTTCAACACCTACGAGAAAACACAGGAAGCGATCCTCCGCCTGAAGGAGCTGTAAAAAATGGGCTGTCATCTGATTGCGCTGGGCGGCGCCGGGCAGAAGGCGCTGGAAATGGTCGCATGCGCCTGCGCCTGCGACGCGCTCTACGAAACGGATGACGATCTGCGCCGCGTGCCGCTTCTAAAGCTTTCCGTGCTCACCGCCGATACCGATCTTTCGGCGGATACGACCGCCGCGCAGCGCTACCAGGCGCTGCAAACGGTGTTTTCCGCCGCCGCGCCGCCGCACGCGGGCTTCCATACGAAGCTCACCCTGGAGAACTTTCCGGTGATCGACCCGGAGCGGCCGGACGTGCAAACCATCGCGCGCGGCCGGGAGCAGCTGTTCACCCACACGCTTTTAAGCGCCGAAAAAACCGCGCTGGACGCGCGGGAGGGTTTGCGCGGGCATGCCGATTTGGGCATGTTCTTCTTTGCGGACGCATTAAGCCGCCTGTCCGAAACGCTGGCGCAGGGCGGGGAATTCCCGTTTTTCGACCGCATCCAAACGGAGCTTGACCAGGGCGAGGACGTGAAGGTGCTTCTCGTCGGCTCCATATACGGCGGCACGGGCATGAGCGGCGTGCCCAGCTTCGCCCGCTTCCTGCGCGGGCGGTTCGCTAGCGAGCGGCTGGCGCTGGGCGCGGTGCTGCTGCTGCCCCCGCACGACCCCAAAACCGTGGGCCTGTACAACGCCCGCGCCGCCGCGGCGCTGCGCCAGTACGGCATGGACGGCCTCATGCGCCGCAGCGGGTACGACGACCGGGGACTTTTGGACGCCGCCTACCTGATCCGCATGAGCGGCAACCTTTACGCCAACAATTACGCCCAGGCGTCCGGGGGCGCGCCCGGCGATCTGCATTTGGCGGACTGGCTGGCCGCCCGGAGCGCTTCGCAGTTTTTTTCCACGCGCTTCCACGGCGAAAACGCGGACGCGCTGGGCCTATACCACCTTCCGCGCACCTCGCACCAGCCCGCCTGGCCCTGCTTTGACGACGACCGCGCGTTTTTCCGCCTGCGTTTCGGCGCTCTGATGCGCGCCGCCGCGCTGCACCTTGCGGAATGCGAGCCGCAGCTTACGGCGGGCCTTACGGGCAAAAGCCGCCTCGCGCCCGCCTTCGCGCCGTTTTACAAGGCCGTGAAGCGCTTCGGCGCGGCGGAAAACGAAGCGCTTTCCGTTTTACAGGACGCGCTGACGGAGTTTTTCACGCAGTACGTGCGCCGGATGTCCGAGGTGCAGCGCCTGCAGCCCGCCCCCGTGCCCGGCAAGGCGGAGCCGGACGGCTTTTTCTCCGTGCCCGCCATGCAGGCATTGCAAACCATCCGCACAAAGCCCGGGGCGGACGCCGCCGAAGCCCGCCGCGCGGCGCGGGAGCTGCTTCCCTCTCTGGTGTGCGGCGGCACGGACACGAACTTCACCTGGAAACGCATGCTTTCGCAACTGGAAAAGGGGCGCAAGCCTTCCTCCGATACGCCCTCCGCGGTCTTTGCCGCCTACGCCGCCGCGCTTTTCAACTGCGCGGCGCAGGGCACGGCGGGCCTGCCCCCGCTGCAATTGCCGGAGCCGGACAGCCGGGGCATCGACCCCAACCACCACCTGCTCACCCTCGCGCGCAACCTGCCCCTCCTGCCGGACGCGCCCCTGTGCGCCGGGTCGGACGTGCTTGCGTGGGAAACGCGCCTGAGCGCGCTGCTATCGCTGCCCCACGCGCAGGCCGTGCGCCTGCGGGAAGTGGCGCAGTGGCGCGGGCTGATCGCCGTTTTGCTGCTGTGGGACGGCTGGGAGCTGCGCCACAACCTGCCCAAGCTCAACTGCGCGCCCCCGCCGGAGGGGGACGGCACCCGCGCGGTGCTTGCGGCGCTTTCCAAGGAACGCTTAAACGCCGGGCTCACCCTGTTTTCCCTGGAGAAGGACGTGGACGGCGTTGTGTTTGAAGGCCCGCTGGGGCTGTTGTCCCCGCACACGGGGCTGTTGTCCGCCGCCGACCCCGAAAAGCTCTACGGCCTGCTGCCGGACTGCGCCCGCTGGTACAACCCGGAAACGAAGACCTTTGCCGACCCCTGCCCGATGCTTTCCGAGCCGGACCGGGCGCGGCTCATTCACCGCCTGAAATGCCTGCAGGCGCTCACCGAGCGCGCGGAGGCCGCAAGCCCCCTGCGGCTGGGCGACGGCGCTTTGTACGCCGCGGCGGACGCGTTTTTGGGCGATCTGCAAAACCAGCACGATTTGTGGCGCGAGCGCTTCGAGGCGGACGACCCCCGCGCGGCCAAGGCGCTGTACCTGCGCGCGCTGGCGGTGTTCGGCCCCGCGATCGAGGGCGTCGAACGGCAGGAGGAGGAGCTTTCCCTGCAGGATATCCGCCAGAACCCGCTGATGATCCGCCTGCTGAACGAGCCGGGGGAGCTGAAGCGCAATGCTGCGCCTTCCGCGCTGTTTGACAGCGAACCGATGACCACGTATTTCTACCACGGCACGGCTTTCGCGGTGGATTCCGCGCGCTACCTGCTTGCGCCGGTCAACGCCGAGGGCGAGCAGCAGGCCCTGCAGGCGCTGGAAGAGGTGCTGGAACAGGCGGCCTCGCCCGCCTACCACCGCCAGGCCGCCAAGCGTTTTCTGGAGCTTGCCAACCGCCTCACCAGCCGCCCCGGCGCAAGCAA
>JAEWTC010000056.1 GCA_023459675.1 Bacillota bacterium
TCTACGGTTTCTTTGTTGCGGCCGTCTGTTTGCTGATCTGCTCCAAGTCCTCTCCCCTTTACCCGATCAACGACTGGACCGACACGAACATCTTCTTTTCCTGCGGCAAGGGAATGCTTCAGGGAAGCGTCCTGTACCGCGACCTGTACGACCATAAGGGGCCGCTGTTGTACGCGTTGTACGCGCTGTGCGCGCTGATCAGCGCCACCGGCTTTTTCGGCGTATATCTGCTGGAAACGGTGGCCGTCGGGCTGTTTCTGTTCTCCGTTTACAAGCTGCTCTCCTTGTACGGCGTGAAGAATTCGGCGTGGCTGCTGCTGCCCGTTTTATGCGCGGTGATCGTTTCCAGCGACAGCTTCCAGCAGGGCGGCAGCGCCGAGGAGCTTTGCCTGCCCATCCTCGGCTGGTCGCTATACGCGCTGCTCGGTTATATACGCTCGCAGGCGCCCGCACGCATGCGCGCCGGGCAGCTCTTTTTGCAGGGGGTACTGTGCGGGGCCGTGTTATGGATCAAATTCACGCTGCTCGGGTTTTACGCGGCTTTTCTTCTCGGTTTGTTTTTCTATCATTTGTTCCGCAGACAAACCCGGGCCGCGTTTGCCTGCCTGGGTTGGTTCGCGTTGGGCATCCTCGCGTCCACGCTTCCCTGGCTTGTCTATTTCGGGGTGAACGGCGCGATCGGCGATTTTCTGAAAACATATTTATACGATAATATCTTCCTCTACTCGTCCCGGGAAAGCCTGCCGTGGTTTGCACAGCTGACGGCCATCGCGCGCTCCGGCTGGCGGTGGTTTAGGGATAACCTGATCTACACGGCGCCGATGCTGCTGGGCGGCGTATGGGTTCTGTTTTCCGGCAGGCATTCCGGCAAGGAAAGGGTTTGGATTTTCCTTTTGTTTTTCGCCACGGCGCTGGGCGTTTTCATCAGCGGAACGAGCTACCCGTATTACGGCCTGATCCTTGCGGCCTTTGCCGGGTTCGCGCTGCCTGCGCCCGGCCTATTGCTGGACAAACTGCTGCACGGCCGCCGTTTGATTGTGTGCTGCACGGCGACGGTCGTAACGCTGTGCTCGCTTGCCTTCTGTTTTGCCGTGAGCGCGAACACCGGCGACCTGCTAAAGCCCAGGAGCCAAACCATGCAGTACCAATTTGTCGCGCGAACGGACGCGGTGCAAAACGCCACGCTGCTCAACTACGGGTTTATGGACGCGGGCTTTTACACCGCAAGCCGGATCACGCCGAGCGTGAAATATTTTCATCTGACCAACGTTCCCCTGGAAGAGATGCGCAGCGAGCAGGCGCGCTACGTGCGGGAGGGCGCTACGGATTTTGTGGTGAGCCGCGAACCGCTGCCGGCCGCGCTTGCCGCCCGCTATCAGCTGATTCAGACCGCGGACGCGCCCGACGGGTTCTGGTACGACGCCGTGTATCTGTACGAACGCAGCGATCTGCTGCCGGAACACTGAAAACCGCACAAAAACCGCGGATAATTTTCTACGCTGCCGCGTTATCGCGTTACTTGACTAAAGCGTTCGGACGTGTTATGCTATGCCCGTAACCGTAGATTCCCACCAACGGATCGGAGGACGCCATGGCTCCCACAGAAACCAAACGAAACCAGCTGCTCACAAGGCTCCGCGGCCTGTACGAAAGCCTAGGCTATACGCGCTTTACCATGCGCAGGTTTGAGGAATACGGGCTGTATTTGGAGAACAAGAGCTTTCTGAAAAACGAAAACGTACTCACCTTCACCAACCCGGACGGTAAGCTCATGGCCTTGAAGCCGGACGTAACCCTGTCCATCGTCAAGCACGCGCGGGCCGAGCGAACGGGGTTGGAACGCGTATATTATCAGGAGAGCGTGTACAGCTGCTCGGGCGTCAGCCGCGAGGTGGCGGAAATCGAGCAGATGGGCGTCGAGGCCATGGGCGAAGCGGACGCGTACGTCGTCAGCGAAGTGGTGCGGCTTGCCGTGGAAAGCCTGAAACTGATCGATCTTCCCTATGTGCTGGACATCAGCCACATGGGGTTTATTACGGCGCTGCTGGAAAGCGCGGCGCTCTCCCCCGCCCAACAGGCGCAAGCGCTCCAGCTGATCCGCCGCAAAAGCACGCACGAGCTGGAAGCCTATTTGGAAGCTCAGCAGGTGCCCGCGGCAGACGCGGCGCGTATTTTGCAGATGACCAAGCTCGCGGGGCCGTTTGCCGCCGTGTACCCCGCGGCGTGGGCGCTGGCCTGCAATGAACCGGCGCGCGCGGCGCTGTTGGAGCTGAAAACGCTCTACGATACGCTGAGCGACGCGGGAGCGGCCGACGCGCTACGGTTGGACCTTTCCCTGCTCAACGAGTTGGACTATTACAACGGCATCGTGTTTCAGGGCTATGTGCAGGGCGCGCCGCGCGCGGTTGTATCCGGCGGGCGGTACGACCTGCTGATGCGCCGCTTCGGCAAGCAGGCGGACGGGATCGGCTTTGCCGTCTATCTGGACGAGCTGAACCGTTTGCTGAGCGACCGCCGCACGCTGGACGCGGATACGCTGATCCTCTACAAAGAGGGCGACGATCTGGCGGCGCTCCACCGGGCGGTGTTTCAGCTGGCGGCGCAGGGCGCGCGCGTGGTGACCCGTAAAGGAGAAGCGCCCCGGGATTTGAAGGTGTACCGCACGCTGCGTTTTGCGGGCGGCGCGCTTGAGGAGGTGCTGTGACGATGTTTACCATTGCGCTTCCCAAGGGGCGGCTCGGCGACCAGGTTTGCAAGCTGTTCACCGCCTGCAATTATGATTGCGGCGTGCAGGCGGACGACCGGCGGCTGGTGGTGATGGACGCGGCGGAGCGCGTGCGCTATTTGCTGGTCAAGCCCAGCGACGTGGCGATTTACGTGGAACGCGGCGCGGCGGACGTGGGCATCTGCGGCAAGGATACGCTGCTGGAAGGCGAGAACGACGTGTATGAGCTGATGGATTTGGGGTTTGGCAAGTGCCGTATGTGCGTAGCCGCGCCCGTGGGCTTCCGGGAGGACCTCGCAGCGCCGCTGCGCGTGGCCACCAAGTATCCGGGCATCGCCAAGGCGTTCTACGCCGCGAAAAGCCGCGAGATTGACATCATCAAGCTGAACGGGTCCATCGAGCTTGCGCCGATTCTGGGCCTGTCCGACGTGATTGTGGATCTGGTGGAAACCGGAACGACGCTCAAGCAGAACCATTTGGAGATTCTCGAAACCGTGCTGCATATCAGCGCGCGGCTGATTGCCAACAAGGCCGCCATGAAGTTCAAAACCGCGGAGATCCAGCGCTTGACCGACGCGCTGAAGGCAAAAGGAGACACAAAATGATCCGAATTGTGCGTTATGAAGGCCAGCCCGCAGATACGCTGTTCAACCGCGCCTCCGTGCCGGATAAGGACGTGACGCAGACTGTGCGGGACATTTTGAACGACGTGCGCCAGCGTGGCGACGAAGCCGCCCTTTTCTATACGGAGAAGTTCGACGGCGCGATGCTGAACGCCCTGACCGTATCCGCGCAGGAGATTGAAGAAGGGTATGCGCGCGTCAGCCCGGAGCTGATCCAAACGATGCGGGTCGCGGCGGAGAATATTACGCGTTATCATCAAAAGCAGAAACGGGAAGGGTTTTTGGACGCGCGGGAAGACGGCGTGGTGCTTGGCCAGCGCATTCTGCCCCTGCAGAGCGTGGGGCTTTACGTGCCCGGCGGCACGGCGCGCTACCCGAGCTCGCTTTTGATGGCCGCCATCCCGGCGAAAATCGCCGGCGTGCCGCGGATTGTGCTCACCACCCCGCCCGAAACGGACGGCAAAGTACCCGACGTAATTTTGGCCGCTGCGAAGATCGCCGGCATTGCGGAAATCGTAAAGCTGGGCGGCGCGCAGGCCGTTGCCGCGCTCGCCTACGGTACGCAGACCATACAACGCGTGGATAAAATCCTCGGCCCCGGAAACATCTACGTGACCACAGCCAAGCAGCTGTGCTACGCGCAGGGCGTTGCGGCGATCGACACCACCGCAGGCCCGAGCGAGATTCTGGTGATTTCCGACGGCGCGACGAACCCGGCGTGGCTGGCCGCCGATCTGCTGAGCCAGGCCGAGCACGACGTGCTGGCGGCTTCGTGGCTGATTACCGATTGCCAGACGCTCGCGCAGCAGGTGCAGGCGGAAATCGAAGTCCAGCTTCCGCTGCTAAAACGTGCGAAGTTTGCCCGCGCCTCGATCGACGACAACGCACGCATCATCCTCGTGCCGGATTTGAAAACCGGCTGCGAAATTGCCAACGCCATCGCGCCCGAGCATCTGGAGCTGTGCGTGGAGGAGCCGTTCGCCTGGCTGCCGCTTGTGCGTAACGCCGCCAGCGTGTTTCTGGGCCGCTACTGCCCCGAAACCCTGGGCGACTACATCGCCGGGCCCAACCACACCCTGCCCACCTCCGGGGCGGCGCGCTTTGCCTCCCCGCTGGGCGTGGACGATTACTGCAAGCGTTCCAGCTTCCTGTACTATACCAGGGAGGCGCTGCTTGCCGCGGGCGCGGACGCGGAGCGCTTTGCCTTAAGCGAAGGCCTGACCGCGCACGCCAGAGCCGTGAGCATCCGCAGGGAGGAAACCCGATGAGCCGTTATCTGGCAGACCGCCTGCAAGCGCTTGCGCCTTACGTGCCCGGAGAGCAGCCGCAGGACCAGGCCTATGTGAAGCTCAACACCAACGAAAGCCCGTATTCCCCCTCGCCCCGGGTGGTGGAAGCGCTCAACCGGCAGATTATCTCCCGGCTGAACCTGTACCCCGACCCGCTGGCGAAGGCCCTATGCGAGGCGATCGCCGAAGATTGCGGGTTGCAGCCGGAGAACGTGTTCGTGGGCAACGGCTCGGACGAGGTGCTTGCCTTCGCCTTCATGGCCTACGGCGAGCAACACGGCTTCGCCTTCCCGGAGCCGAGCTACGGGTTTTACAAGGTGTACGCCGGGCTGTTCGGCTTTCCCAAAACCATGATCCCGCTGCGCAAGGATTTCAGCGTTCCCGCGGAGAAGTTCTGTAACCTCGGCATGCCCATCGCCATTGCCAACCCCAACGCGCCGACCTCGCTTGCCATGCCGCTTTCCGAAATTGAGCAGATCCTGCAAACCAACCCGGACAGCGTGGTTTTGATCGACGAAGCGTATATCGATTTCGGCGGGGAGCCCTGCCTGCCGCTGCTCGCCCGGTATCCCAACCTGCTCATCGTGCGCACCTTTTCCAAGTCCCGCTCGCTTGCGGGCGGGCGGCTTGGCTACGCGCTTGCCTCCGCCGAAATCATCGACGACCTCAACCGCGTGAAACATTCCTTTAACCCTTACTCCATCAACAGCCTGACGCTTTTGGCCGGAATCGAGGCGACGCGCGACCGCGCGTACTTCACCCAGTGCGTGGCCGGCATTACCGCGCAGCGGGAGCAATCCGCCGCCGCGCTTCGCTCGCTTGGGTTTACGGTGCTCAACAGCGCGTCCAACTTCCTGTTCGCGGCGCCGCCGCGCGTAAGCGGCGAAGCCTACTACCGGGGTTTAAAGGCAAAGGGCGTGCTGGTGCGGTATTTCAGCGATCCCGTATTGCAAAACTACGTGCGTATCTCGGTGGGCAGCGCCGCGCAAATGGAAACGCTGCTGGAAAAAACAAGGGAACTTCTGAAGGAGGCCGACGCATGAGAACGGCGACTGTCAACCGGAAAACCGCGGAAACGGACGTTTCCCTGACGCTTACGCTGGACGGACGCGGCACCGGCGAGATCCGCACGGGCTGCGGATTTCTGGATCATATGCTGACCCTGTTTGCCAAGCACGCGCGGTTTGATCTTCTCATCGCCTGCAAGGGCGACACGCAGGTGGACGACCACCACACCGTGGAGGACGTCGGCATCGCGCTGGGGCAGGCGCTGCGGGAAGCGCTGGGCGATCTGCGGGGCGTGACGCGCTTTGGCGACTGCGCTTTGCCCATGGACGAGGCGCTGGTGCTCGCGGCCGTGGATCTGAGCGGGCGCGCGACGCTTTCCTACGCCGCCGACCTTCCCTCGCAGAAGGTAGGCACGTTCGATACGGAGCTTGTGAAGGAATTTTTCCTGGCGCTAACGCGGGAAGCGCGCATCACGCTGCACCTGCGCCAGCTTGCGGGCGAGAATACGCACCACATACTGGAGGCCATGTTCAAAGGCGCCGGGCGCGCTATGCGGGCGGCCGCGGCAATAGACCCGGCCTTTGCGGACGATATCCCCTCCACCAAAGGAACGCTCGGAGGAAACGCATGATCGCCGTAGTGGATTACGGAGTCGGCAATCTCTACTCCCTGCTGTGCTCCCTTTCGCACATCGGCGCGGAAGGCACGGTAACGCGCGACCCGGAAACGCTCCTGCGCGCGGACAAGATCATCCTTCCCGGCGTGGGCGCGTTTGGCGACGCGGCGGCCAAGCTGCGCGCCCTCGGGCTGGACGCGCTGCTTGTAAACCAGGCGAAGCTTGGAAAACCTCTGCTGGGCGTGTGTTTGGGCATGCAGCTGCTGTTTGACCGGGGGTACGAGTACGGTACGCACGCCGGGCTTGGGCTGATCCGGGGCGAGGTGCGGCCGATGGCGCCGCACACGGGCAGTTTGAAGGTGCCGCACATGGGCTGGAACAGCCTGGACTTCCAAAAGCCGGACGACCCGCTGCTGCGGGGCGTGCGCGAGGGCGATTACGTGTATTTCGTGCATAGTTTCTACGCCGCGGACTGCGAACCCGCGCTGGTTGCCACGGCATCCTACGGCGTACCCGTTGCCGCCGTGGTACGCAGCGGGAACGTATGCGGAACGCAGTTCCACCCCGAAAAGAGCGGCGAAACCGGGTTAGCCATCCTGGCCAACTTCGCCAAAGGAGCGTAAGCGCATGCTGATTTTCCCGGCCATTGACCTGCGCGGCGGCAAGGTGGTTCGCCTGCGGCAGGGCGATTACGACCAAATGACCGTATACTCCGACGACCCCGCGGAGACCGCCAAAGGTTTCCTGTACGCGGGCGCGGAATGCCTGCACGTGGTGGACCTGGACGGCGCGAAGGAGGGCAGCCCGCAGAACCGGGCGGCGATCCGCGCGCTGAGCGGGCTT
>JAEWTC010000057.1 GCA_023459675.1 Bacillota bacterium
CGCGTGAACACCTGACGGCCTTCGGGGACGTGCGCAAGGCCCAAAACCACGATATCGCTTGCGTTCACCTTGCGCAGATCTTTCCCCTGATACATCACCTTGCCCGATTTAATGGGGATCAGCCCCGTGATCGCGTGCAGGGTTGTGGTTTTGCCCGCGCCGTTTGCGCCGATCAGCGATACGATCTCGCCCTGGTTGACTTCCAGCGATATGCCGCGCAGCGCTTGAATCGCGCCGTAGGAAACGGTTAAGTTGTCGATTTTAAGCATTATCCACAGCCTCCTCTCCGAGATACGCCTCGATGACGTCGGGGTTGTGGGCGATCTCGTTGGGGTACCCGTGCGCGATGGTATTGCCGAAGTTGATCACTTGAATGCGCTCGCAGATCCGCATGACAAGGCTCATATCGTGTTCGATCAGCAATATGGCGATCTGAAACTTTTTCCGGATGTCGTTGATGCACTCCAGCAGTTCCGACGTTTCCGTGGGGTTCATGCCGGCGGCCGGTTCGTCCAGCAGCAGGAGTTTCATATCCGTAGCCAGCGCGCGGGCGATTTCCAGCTTGCGCTGCTGACCGTAGGGTAGGCTGTTGGCCTGGAAAGCCGCCTTGTCCGCCAGGCGAACGATCCGCAGGCATTCCATAGCCTTGTCGGTCACTTCCTGCTCGGTTTGGAAGTACTTGGGCGTACGAAACATGGTATCGAACAGGTTGTACCGGATGTCTTTGGTGAAGGCGATCTTCACGTTATCGATTACGGACATATCCGCAAACAGGCGGATGTTCTGGAACGTGCGGGCAACGCCCTGCGCAACGATACGATGGGTTTTCATGCCCGTGATGCGCTTGCCCTGCAAGAAGATTTCCCCTTCGGTGGGTACGTATACTCCGGTAAGCATGTTGAACACCGTGGTTTTGCCCGAACCGTTGGGCCCGATCAGGCCTACGAGCTCGCCCTGGCAAATTTCGATGTTGAAATCGTTCACGGCTTTCAGGCCGCCGAACGCGATGCCCAGGTTCTTCGTTTGGAGGATCACTTCACGATCGCTCATTTCGCTTCACCCCCGATTGCTTTCTCGCTTTTCGCAAACAGGAGTTTACGCAAGGAGAATTCGTACGTGCCCAATAAACCGAAGGGCTTGAACATGATCACGGCCGTCAGCACCAGCGCGTAGATGAGCATCGGGAACGCGAACAGGCCTTGAATGAACTGGGGCATCGCCGCCACCCAGGCGCCGTTTTTGATTTCATAGTTGAGCATGTACATGACGATGGCCGCAACGATGGAACCGGTCAGGGAGCCCATGCCGCCCAGCACCACCAGCACGACGATGAACGTGGAGTTCCAGATGGAAGAACTGGCAAAGGTGAAGGACGCCGTTGTGAGCGTGGACGTGCAAATGGCGTACAGCCCGCCCGCAAGGCCCGCGAAGAACGCGGACAGCGTAAACGTAAGGATTTTATAGTACGTCGTGTTCACGCCGGAAGCGTTGGCGGCGATTTCATCCTCACGGATGGACTTGATCGCGCGGCCGTACTTGGAGGTAATGAACATGAACATAAACGCGACGCACACAATGGTAAGGATGATAGGAAAATACACATACTGCGACAGCAGCGCGGATTTGAGGCCGAGGCCGTTTTTATAGAGCGCGGAGCTTGCCGTGCCTTCCGCCAGGCCGTTGCCGCCCGCAAACGGAAGGTTGGCGATCACGTTTTCCACAATCAGGCCGAAGCCAAGGGTGACGATCGCCAGATAGTCGCCGCGGAGCCTGAGCGCGGGAATGCCCATCAGGAGGCTGAACAGCGCCGCAAGCAGCGCGCCGAACAGGCAGCAGGCGAGCATAACCAAAACCAGCTGCAGCGGCGGCGCGGAGTTCGCAGCGAACACGCCCGCGCGCTCCAGCGCCAGCGCGGAAAGCGCCGCCGTATACGCGCCGATGCCCATAAAGCCCATATGGCCAAGCGTCAGCTGCCCGAGGAAACCCATGGTCAGGTTCAGCGACGTGCCAAGCAGAATGAAGATGCACAGATGCCATAAAATGGGCACCAGCTTGCGCCGGTAATCGTTATCACTCAGGGATACGGAAAGGATGAAGACCAGCAATATGAGAAGCGCGGCAACCGATACGTTGACAAGTACGCCGCGCAGGCTTTTCTTTCGTAAATCCGTCATACTTTTTCACCCACATTCTTGCCCATGATGCCCGCCGGTTTGACCAGCAGCACGATAATCAGCACCACGAACACAAGCGCGTTGGCAAGTGACGAACTGATATAGGCGGTGATCAGCGCTTCGATCAACCCGATGAGAATACCGCCGAGCATTGCCCCGGGGATCAGCCCGATGCCGCCCAGCACCGCCGCCACGAAGGCTTTCAGGCCCAGCAGCGAGCCCATGGTGGTCGTCACCGCGCGGTACTGCGCGCAGTACATCAGCGCGCCGACCGCGGCAAGCCCGGCGCCGATGGCGAAGGTAACGACGATCGTACGGTTGACGTTGATGCCCACCAGCGTGGACGCGGCCTTGTTCTCCGATACGGCGCGCATGGCGCGGCCCAGCTTGGTTCTGTGGATGAACAGCTGAAGCCCGATCATCACGCAGGCCGCGATCAAAATCGTAAGGATCGCAGTGCGGTTTGTGGTTACGCCTAGCAGATCCACCGTTCCGGATTCGAAAATGTTCTGGGTGATCGCCTTGGGGTTGGGGCCGATGGCTGGAATGGCCTGCGCAAGGTTTTGCAGCAGTATGCTGACGCCGATGGCCGTGATCAGCGCCGTCATGCGGTTTCCTTTTTTCCGAACCGGCCTATAGGCAAGCAGCTCGGCCAAAACGCCCACCAGAGCGCAGACGACGATCGCCGCAAATACGCTCATCCAGGCCGGAAGGCCCAGGTCCATCAGAATGGGGATCGTGAAAAACAACGTGTATCCGCCGACCATAATGAATTCGCCGTGCGCGAAGTTGATCATGCGGATGATGCCGTACACCATGGTATAGCCCAGCGCGATAAGCGCGTATACGCTGCCGATCCGTAAGCCTATGATGACCTGCTGCAGAAAATCCGTCATCAGTGATCAAGCCCTTCTAATACGAATTCCTTTTCATCAAGCGACTTGGGTTGCGGGTATGCCGTACGCAGTCAGGGAGAGGAAAGGAAGGTGCAGCCGGGGGCCGCATCCGTTCTTCACGATGATGAGTACAGGCAGAAACGACGCAAGGCAGCAGCGTGATCGGTTGGGATTCGTATGTACAATACTGTGTGCGAAAGCGCCTTGCGGCGCTTTCGCACACTAAATTCCACTTCGGTGGGGTCGGTTATTGCTGCGAGGTGACGAACTTCTGCACCAGCTTGCCGTCCTGCGCCACGAACGTGAGGATGGCGACGGATTTCGCGGGCGTGCCGGTTTCGTCCAGGGTCATGTCGCCGGTGACGCCGACAAAGTGCATGCCGGCCATGGCGTCGCGGACCGCGGCGCGGTCGGTGGAGCCGGCGGTTTCGATCGCCTGGGCAACCATGTACATTGCGTCATACGCAAGGGCGGCCAGCGCGTTCAAAGAAGCCGGATCATACTTGGCGGTGTAGGACGCGATGAAGTTCTGCACCTTCTCGGAAGGATCTTCGGGAGAATAGTGGTTGGTGAAATATACGTCGTGATAGGCGGCCAGATCGCCAACCGCGTAGTCCTGGGTGCCGTCGAAGCCGTCCGCGCCGATGATAGCGCCTTCGAACCCGGCTTCACGGGCCTGCGGGATGATCTTGGGGCCGACGGAGTCGTAGTAGTACGGAGCGAACAGCACCTGCGCGCCGGAGGCCGCGATGGTAGCCATCTGCGAGGAGAAGTCCACGGTTTGGGTGTCGGAGGTGGACTGTTCGGCTACGATTTCAATGCCGTATTCGGGAGCGGCGGCAAGGAACGCATCCCGCAGACCGGAGGAATACGCGTCGCCGGTGGCGTACAGGATGGCGGCTTTGGTCCAGCCCTGGGAAGCGGCGAACGCTGCGCACATCTTGCCCTGGAAGCTGTCCTTGAAGCAGGCGCGGAAAACATAATCGTCTTCCGTGGTGATGGAATCAGCCGTCGAGGTGGCGGTAATCAGTACGACGCCCTCATCGTTGGCCAGGCCGGTGATCGCGGACGTTCTGCTGGAAGCAACAGCGCCGATGATGGCAACCACGTCTTCACCCAGAAGCGCATTGAAGGCGTTCACGGTTTCCGCAACGTCGAACTGGTTGTCTTTGAGAACCACTTCAACCTGCTTGCCGAGAATGCCGCCGGCAGCGTTGATCTCGGAGACCGCCAGGTCTACGCCGTTTGCCACGGCAGTGCCGTAGGCGGCGATCGCGCCGGTCATCGGGGCGATGTGGCCGACCTTGATGGTGTCCTCCGCCGCTGCGAACGACACGCCCATCGTCAGCATCATGACTGTAAGCAGAAGGGATACAAACCGTTTGATAGTCATACCTTTTCCTCCTCAGATTTTTTCGTTTTCGGCCGTTATTCCCTTAACGGCTTGGATTCATCAAAAGGGTACACGAAATAAGTCCATATACCCCTTTGTATTCCTGTATTATAGGGTACATACGGTGTTTTTACAATCGTTATTTTGTTTGTACTTTGCACTTTTCGGTTCATGGTTTCAAACTCCGTATACAAGCGTTCGTTTCCTGCCGCCTGGCGCGCGGGGAACGCGGCGCAAATCCTGCGGATGAAAAAGGATCCGGCCACGTAAAGGCCGGACCCGGTTCTTTATTTGCTTTTCCGCCCAAGGTAGGCTTCCTGCACACTGCGGTTGTTCAGCAGCCGCTCGCCCGTGTCCTGCAATATGATGGTGCCCGTTTGCAGCACATAGCCGTAATGCGCGGCACGCAGCGCGGCGTTTGCGTTCTGTTCGATGAGCAGAATGGTTATCCCCTGCTCCCGGAGATGCAGGATGGTATCGAAGATCGCCTTGACGACCAGCGGCGCGAGACCCAGGCTCGGTTCGTCCATCAGCATGAGCTTCGGCTTTGCCATCATCGCGCGGCCGACGGCCAGCATCTGCTGTTCGCCGCCGGATAGCGTTCCCGCAAGCTGCCAGGAACGCTCCTTCAAGCGCGGGAACAGGCCGTACACATATTCCATGTCCTGCTGGATGGCCGCTTCGTCGTTTCGCAGATAGGCGCCGATCTTCAGGTTTTCCAGCACCGTGAGGTTGGGAAATACCCGCCTGCCCTCCGGCACCATGGCAATGCCGCGCTGGACGATCTTTTGCGTATCCAGCCCCAGAATGCTTTTGCCGTCGAAGGAGATGGAACCGCTTTTCGCGCGCACGATGCCGCAGATGGCCCGAAGCGCGGTGGATTTTCCCGCGCCGTTTGCGCCGATCAGGGTGACGATCTGCCCCTCTTCCACGTTGAAACTGATGCCGCGCAGCGCTTCGATGCCGCCGTAGCTGACCCGCAAATCTTTCACTTCCAGCAAGCTCATGCTTCCGTCACCCCCAGATATGCCGTGATGACTTCCGGATTATTCTGAATCTCCATGGGCGTGCCCTGGGCGATCAGCTTGCCGAAGTTGAGCACGTAAATGCGGTCGGAGATATCCATGACCAGGTTCATATCGTGCTCGATCAGAAACACGGTCAAATGGAACTGATCCTTGATCTGGCGGATGAAGGCGCATAAATCTTCGGTTTCCTGCGGGTTCATGCCCGCGGCGGGTTCGTCCAGCAGCAGCACCGACGGCTTGGTGGACAGCGCCCTGGCGATCTCCAGCCTGCGCTGTTTTCCGTAGGGCAGGGAGGCCGCGTTTTCGTCCTTCACGTCGTAAAGGCCGATGATTTTGAGCAGCTCATCGGCCTGCGCGCGCATTTCCGCCTCTTCGCGGCGGTTCAGGTGCAGGGCCGTGGCAAAAAAGCCGGATTTCTTGTGCATATGCTTGGCAACGAGCACGTTTTCAAACACCGTCATCGTTTTGAACAAACGGATGTTTTGAAACGTACGCGCCATGCCCATCTTGGTAATTTTATCGGGCGTATGGCAAACCGTTTCGTTGTACTCCCCCGCATGGCCGGCCGCATACAGCTTTTTCATCTTCCCCCGGGGGTGGTCCTCCGCAATCACCTTGCCGCGGAGGCTGACGCGGCCGTTGGTGGGCGCGTATACGCCCGTGATCACGTTAAACGCCGTGGTCTTTCCCGCGCCGTTGGGGCCGATCAGCGCTACGATCTCGCCTTCGTACACGTCCATGGTCGCGTCGCTTACGGCAACCACGCCGCCAAATTGCATCGTTACGTTTTCCAGATGCAGCACATTGTCGCTCACGCCTTCACGCCCCCTTTCCGGGAAGCCCGGCCGCGCCTGCGTAAAAGATCAGGCAATTCCCGCGTGCCCATCACGCCCTGCCGGAAGAACAGCACCACAGCCATAATGATGAGGGAGAACACAACCAGCCGGAAGCCGTTGCGCAGCAGCGGCACCTGCCAGCCGTTCCAAACCTGCTGCTGATCCAGAAAGCGGAGCCACCATTCCGATGCGGCAACGAACACGAAGGAGCTCAAAACGCTGCCGGTTACCGAGCCGATGCCGCCGATGACCACGATCAGCAGGATTTCGTAAGTCATCATGGAGGTGAAGCTTTTGGCCTGCACGGAGTTGGCATACATGGCCAGCAACGCGCCGCCGATGCCCGCGAAGAACGAGCTGGTGCAAAACGCGATCATCTTATGCCGCGCCAGGTTGATGCCCATGGCTTCGGCCGCCGTTTCGTCGTCCCGGATCGCCTTGAACGCGCGCCCGTAGGAGGAGTTGATCAGCAGCACGATAAACGCGATGCACACGCCCGCAATCAGAAACGGGATCAGCGTGGAGAAATAGACGACCACCTTGCCGTCCGCATTCTTGATGTTGAAATCATTGAAGACCGGGAACAGGCGCAGAAGGTTGGAGCCGTTGGTCAGGAAGCCGATCTTGTCCCATTGGAAAAGCACGCGGATAATTTCGGCAAAGCCCAGCGTGGCAATCGCCAGATAATCGCTCTTGAGCCGCAGCACCGGAAGCCCGATCAGGAACGCGAAGCCCGCCGCCAGCACGCCCGCGAGGAGGATGGCGACCAGCACCGGCAGGCTGAACTGCACCAGGCCGCCGTCAAAATACTGGTATACGGAAAGCCGTTGCGCCGCCGGGATGGTGAGAATGGCGTATGTGTAGGAGCCGATCAGCATGAACCCCGCCTGCCCCAGGGAAAACAGGCCCGTAAAGCCGTTGAGCAGGTTCATGGAAACGGCTACCAGCGCGTAGGTCGCGCCCTTTTTGAGAACCGTAAACAGCATGGACTTGGAGGGGATGATCTGCTCCAGTACGAAGACCAGCACAAAGACCAGCCCGACGATGATCAGGGAGAGGACGGCGGCGCGGTCCGGCTTCTTTTTTTGCAGGGCGGCGACAGGTATTTTTTGCTGCATGTTCATCACCTCACACCTTGTCGTTTTGTTTTTCGCCAAACAAGCCAGTGGGTTTGACGATCAGGATGATGATCAGCAGCGCGAAGGTGAACGCGTCGGAAAACGTGGTCAGCCCCAGCATTCCCTTGGTAAGCCCCGCCTTGATCAGGATAATGTCCAGCCCCTTGATGAGGTTTTCGCAAATCCCTATGATAAACGCGCCGACCACGGCCCCGGGCACTGACCCGATACCGCCGAAAACCGCGGCAACGAAGGCCTTCAGCCCCGGCATGGACCCGGACGTCTGGATGACGGTGGAATAGTTGGTGAAGTAGAGCACGGAGCCGACCGCGGCGAGGAACGAGCCGATCACAAACGTTACGGAAATGACGGAGTTGATCTTGATGCCCATCAGGCGGCTGGTTTCAAAATCCTTGGATACGGCGCGCATCGCCATGCCGATTTTCGTATGGTTGATGAGGAGCACCAGCAGAATAACCAGGATCAGCGTTAATATCGGGGTGACGACGGTCACCATGCGGGTGGAGGTGGAGCCGATCTGGATGGTTTCGGAGATGAACGGAATGCTCGGATAAAACTGGTTGAGGCCGCCCGTGATATAGAGCACAAGGTTCTGCAGCGTATAACTGACGCCGATCGCCGAGATCATGATAGACATGCGCGGCGCTGTGCGCAGGGGCATATACGCCATGCGCTCGATGGAAAAGCCGATGACCGACGTGATCACCAGCACCAGCGGGATGGACACATACAGCGGCGCGCCGCTGGCGGTGATGTACACCATCAGAATGCCGGCCACCATAAATACGTCGCCATGGGCGAAGTTGATCAGGCGGAGAATGCCGTAAACCATGGTATACCCGATGGCGATCAGCGCGTACTGGCCGCCGACGGATATGCCGGAAAGCAGATAAGGCAGAATAACATCGAACACGGAGTTGCCTCCTTCATCCCCGGTGAGGAGCGTCGTTGCACCAAACACAGGAATCGGCGAGGGCTTGCAAGCCCTCGCCTATCCTGAATCTGCATTTCCGGCCCGATAATCCGCACATGGTCAGTTCGCAGTATACGCATGGAGGTTTACGAAGCATGCTCCAATTTTTTCACGGTTTGACAATGCGAGAAGAAGGACGTTTCCTGCAGACGGTAAGCAAAACCAAACGGGTATTCCGCAGAGCCAGCGCGCGGTTATTCCACGCTCTGCACGGTGACGAAGTCCCAAACGCCGGTCTGGGTGTTGGCCACCTTGATATAGGCAACGTTGCGGATGGCGTCGCCCGGTTCGGCGAAGGCAATCTGCCCGGAAACGCCCAGATAGGATACGTTCCAGATCGCCTGGTTGACAGCAACGGGATCGGTGCTGCCGGCAAGCTTGAGCGCTTCCAGCGCAACGAAGTAGGCGTCGTAGCCCATGGCGCTTACGGCCGCGATGATATCGTTGCCGCCGTTGTTGGTGAGCATGTCGGGATTTTCGTTCATCCAGGCCTTGATGCCCGCGTCAAACTCAGGCGCGCCGCCCTCCTGGTAGAAGGTGCTGACGTAGATCTTGAGATTGGTGCCGGTCGCGGCTTCGACGACCTTGTTGCTGTCCCAGGTATCGCCGCCCAGCAGCGGATACTGCGCGTTGAGCGCCGCGGCCTGCGCGATGATCTGCGTGGAATACGCGATGGAGCAGGGAGCGAAGAACACCTGGGCGCCCAGCGTGGTCGCCGTGTTCAGGTACGCGGTGAAATCGGACGTGCCGGTGGGGAAGGTTTCGGATACCACCGTGCCGCCCAGCGCTTCAAACGCTTGCTTGAAGTAATAGCACAGGCCCACGTCGTACTCGTTGCCAAGCTCGGCCAGGCAGTACGCGCTGGTTGCGCCCAGCGTTTTATACGCGTAGTTGGCAAGAACCGTGCCCTGGAACGGATCCAGGAAGCAGATGCGGAAATAGTGGGTGTTGCCCGCCGTTACCTGCGGATTGGTGCAGGTGATGCCGATGGCGGCAATGCCCGCGTCCGCAAAGTAGGGGGAACCGGCAATGGATACGCCGGAGCCGTAGGAGCCGAGCACCACGCTCACGCCTTCGCTCACCAGCTGCTGGGCAGCCGAGGGGGCTTTATCGGCGGATGAGCCGTTATCGGCATAGACGAGTTCCACGGTGTAGGTTTCGCCGCCGATTTCCACGGTGGGCTGGAGGTAATTGGCATACTGAATTCCCAGGGTTTCCTGTTTTCCGCCGGCGCCGCTGTCGCCGGACGCGGGTTCGTAAACGCCGATTTTCACAACGTTTTCCGCCATCGCGCTGAAGGAGAAAGAGAGGACGAGGGCAATACAAAGAATTGCAGCCAGACCCTTTTTCATGATTTTCCGCCTCCTGATTTTGGTTTACTGCGATTATATAGAATTATATGCGGTTATGCAATACGGAAATTCAGTCTCCGTTTTGGCTAAATCAATTTTCTGGATAGCGTGCGGATGAGATCATATCCGTCCCACACGAGGGAAAAATCCAACGTATGCCCCACCGGCACCACGCGGTCCACGCCTTTTGCGCCCGCGCTCAGCAGAAAGCTCCGAACCTCGTTCGTATCCAAACCGGCGCAGGCGAGGGTCTGCGTTCTGGGCGTCAGAACCGGCAAAAGTTCGGCAAGCCCCGCCGCGTCGTACTCCAGAAAACAGCCGCCCGTGCAGTGAATATTCATGCACTCGGGTGTGAGGGCGTCCACATGGATACGCTGCAGGAGCATGTCCCCGGCGGGTTCCCGCCGCGCGCCATCCAGCAGCACGGCGGCGCGGAAGAGCTCCGTTTGCTTGTCCACCGCCGTTAAGGCGGAAAGCTGGTAGCGCGCGGCCGCTTCCCGGTGCACGGCGTTCCAGAACTTACTTTTCGCCGTCTCCAGCGCCTGGGGTTCTCCCAGCCAAACGCACAGACGGGGCGCGGTGCAGGCGTTCTGATCGTACAAATACGTATCGTTATAAAAACCGACGGCGAGCGCCGTCAGCGCCGCATTATCCATCCTCAGAACGGCGTCCGCATTCAGCACGGCAAGCGACCAGCGGTCCGCAAAGGGTACGTCAAACGCGCGGGGATTAAGCTCCGCCCGGCGCACGCGGCGGATGGTATCGTCTCCGCCCCAGAGGATCCGCACGTCGCAAAGCGCGCTGAAATGCGCGGTCAGATCCTGCCGGTCCCGGGAATATTCGATCACGCTTGCATACGGCAGCAGGGGTTGAAAACCTTCTCGCAGCAGCGTCTGCATGGCGGCGCAGGTGACCGCGACCTGCGCAAACGCTTTGCTTGGCGCCTTTACGATGCTCGCGTTGCCCGCAAGCAGCGCCGAAACCAGCGAATAGGCGAAGTTCATGGGCACATTGCCCGGCGCGATATGGAACGCAAGCCCGCGGCCCAGCCGCAGGGAAAGATCGTCGTAAGACGCCCGCATGGCCTGGAGGTTAGCCCTGCGGCAGAAGAACGCGAACGAAACCACCTCGGGGTAGGCGCGCGCGGAAGGGTCTTTCAACAGCGCGGCGGAAAGGGCGGCCAGAAACTCCACCGCCTGCGGCGCAAACGGCGGCAGGGGCGGCGCGGCGGCGGCCAGCGCCGGGTCGGCCGGGCCGCAAAGAACGCGGAAGCCGTCAGGGTTGTTCATAGGTATCGCTGCACCCCCTTGTTTCCGCGCGCCGGATGCGCCCGAGAACCGTAAAATACTTCCCCATGCGCCCGCACGGACAATCGTCCTCGCCCAGCACGCGGCCCTCGTCCTCGGTGAGCAATACGTGGCCGGGATAGCTTTCCGCAAGCACGCTGACGACCTCGATGAGCCCCGCCTCGCCCGGTTCGGCCAGCGATAAATCAAACGGGCGGCGGATGAGCACGTCCGACCAGACCGGCGCGTGCAGGCGCCCGTGCTCGCATTCCAGATAGATCGTACCCGTTTGCTCCACCATGCCGTAATAATCCAGCACCCGGATGTTTCCGCAAACGGAGCGCAGGCCCTGCTTGAACGCCTGCTTGTCCACCGCCTGATCGGCAAGTTTTTTCCAGCCGCCGCCGTGGATGAGCACGCCGTCGGCAATGCCGAGCGTTTTGCCCGCTTTGTGCAGTTCTCCGTAAACATGCTGCCAGAGTATGCTGGTAAACCCGAAGAGGAATATCGTTTCCCCCGCATGCTTTTGCACAAACGCTTCCAGCGCGTCCGTACGCAGCCGCATGTCCCCGTCCAGCGCGAAAACGGCGTCGCGCCCGAACAGGCTGAAACCGCGGATGCCCGCCCCGCGGGCCGAAAACATGGCGGGGTCTTTGAGTACCGCCTCCGTATCGGCGATGATCATCGGCAGGCGGCGGTTTCCCAGCGCGCTTCCCACAATCCGCCCCAGCACCTTGCTTTGCAAAACGGCGGTTTCGCGGTCCAGGTAGATTTTGCTCACCTGCTGCCCCGTGGTGCCGGAGCTGGTCATGGTGCGGGTGACGGCGTCGTCCGCGACGCTTTTCAGGTCGAACTCCTTGAACAGCCGCACCGGCAGCGGCGGCAGCTGTGCATAGGACGTAAAGGTTTCAAGATCGGCGTTCGCGGCGCGCAGCATGCGCGCATACTGCGGGCAATGCAACGTATGGTGACGGGTTAACGAAAGCAGCGCATCCGAAAGAAACGCCTGCTTTGCGTCGTGCGCCAGCGCGTAGGGTTCCATGTCCGGCAGAACGGCCCGGTCAATCATCCAGCGTCTCCAGTTCTTTGTACAGTATTTTTCCCGCCTCGTTTTTCGGGATGGCCTCCACCGTTTTCACGGCGAAGCCGGACGGGTGCAGGCCGGTTTTTTCGGATAGATACGCTTTCATTGCGGAGAGTTGTGACAAGTCCGTACCATAAATCACCAGCCGGTCGTCCGCGCCGCCGCAGGCGAGATCGGCGTTTGGAAACTGCGTTTTGAGCATCCGTTCTGCTTCGTCCAGGTTCAGGCGGTTGCCAAACAGCTTCAGGAAGCGTTTCTTGCGGCCGACGATCGTATAATACCCGTCGTCGTCCACCTTGGCCATATCGCCCGTATCCAGCACGCCGCCGCGCTCGTCACCCTTGATCAAGTCGTCCGCGCACGTGGCGTAACCCAGCGTCACGTTATCGCCGAAGTAGCGGAGCTCGCCGGTTACGTAGGGCTTGTCGATCACGCTGCCATCCGCGTCGATCAGTTCAAAGCGGCCGCCGGGTATGGCGATCCCCATCGCGCCGATTTTTTCAATGCCGCGCTCCCACGGCAGATACGCCATGCGCGCCGTGGCTTCGCACTGCCCGTACATCACGATAAACTGGCGGCCCGTTTCCCTGCACCACCAGGCAAATTTTTCGTGCAGGCTTGGCAAAAGTTTACCGCCCGCCTGCGTTAAGGTGCGCAGCGACGGCAGCTCCATGCGCGTAAACCGCATCCGGTCGAGCATCTCGTAGGTGTAGGGCACGCCGCCGAAGCTCGTGGCCCGACGTTCCCTGAAGAACGACCAGAAGCCCTTCTGCGCGATGCCCTGGTCCGTCATCAACAGCGTGGCGCCGACGTCCAGATGCGTGTTGAGGATGCTCAGACCATAGGTATAGTGCATCGGCAGCGTGGTGATGGGACGCTCGTCCGCGGTCAGGCGCAGGTATTGCACAATGGAATCCGTATTCGCGCGGATGTTTTTGTAGCTCTGGCGCACAAACTTTGGGCTGCCCGTGGAGCCGCTGGTCGTCAGCAGCAGCGCGAGCTCCGGGTGCAGCGCCGGGGTTTGGGCGTAGGGCGTGCGCGTCAGCCGGTACCCGTACGCGGTATAAACCTCGGTTCCCTCCGCCGCGGCCGTGTCCGGCGCCCAGAGATAGAGGGGCCGGTAGGTTTCCAGCAGCTGCGAAAGCATTCCAGAGTCCAGCTCCGCGCTCAGCAGCGCGGGCACGACGCCGTGGTTTACGAACGCCGTATAACCGATCAGGCTTCCCAAATCGTTCCGGCACAGGCAAAACACAAGGCAGCGGCCCGCCGCCCGCGCGGCAAGCTTCTCCCCCTCGGCCGCGAGCTGCCGGTACGTGAGCGTAGCGCCCGTATCGGTTACCGCGGCAAACTGATCCTGTGACGCTTCAAATTTCCACATCGTACTTTTTCAGAATTTCCTTGCCTTTGGCAAACGAGCTGAAATCGATGATATCGTCCATATCCAGCATCAGGCCGAACGCATCCTCCAGGTTTGCGATCAGGCGCATATGCCCCACGCTGTCCCATGCGGGAGATTTTCCGTAGGCCATCGCCGTTGCCGCGGCCGCCTCCACGTCCAGCGCGTCCTGAAACGCGGCGGTATACTTGTCCAAATTCGTCATCGTACTGCTCCTAAACTTATTATAGTATGCCGCCGTCCACGCGCCATACCTGCGCGGTGACGAACGAAGCCTCGTCGCTTGCCAGAAACGCGATCACCGCTGCGATTTCCGCAGGTTCTCCCTTGCGGCGCATGAGGTTATGCGCAAGCGCTTCGGCGGTGATCTTCTCGGACAGCCCGGCGGTCAAATCGGTATCGGTAAAACCGGGGGCGACGGCGTTTACGCGGATGCCGGAAGGCATCAGCTCCCGCGCCATTTTCCGGGTTGCCGCGATCAAGGCCGCCTTGCTTGCGGAGTAATCCAGCCGGCTGTCGCCGTCCAGCCCCGCGACGGAGGCGACGTTGATGATCGAACCCCGGCGTTTGCGCGCCATCCAGCGCGCGGCAAGCTGCGTAAGCGCGATCGTACCGAAGAAGTTCACGTCGAATAGCTCGCGCATCTCCGCGATAGGCGTCATCTGGAACACCTTGTCCGCTCCCATGATCCCGGCGTTGTTCACCAGCACGTCCAGCGGCAGCTGATCCGCCATTGCCAGCCGCACGGCGGCCGTGATCGCGTCCGCATCCGCCAAATCGGCATAGAGCGGCTTCACAAACACGCCGCAGCGGGCCGCGGTCTGTTCGCACCATGCGCTAAACGCGTCGCTCTCCCCCCTGGCAAGCGCCCAAACGTTTGCGCCTTCCGCGGCGAATTTCTCGGCCGTTGCCCGGCCGATCCCGCGCGACGCGCCCGTGATCAGCGCGTTTTTTCCTTGCAGCCGCATGACAGCTCCCCTTTCGCCGCGAGTCGCTTGGTTCCCTGCTCCGAATGCTATACGGGGTTTTCCACCGTGACCGACTGTTTGCGGTAATACAGGCGAAGCGAATCCGCTATGTTCTCCGCCAACTCCGAGGCGAGGGAATCCGCCATGAAGGTTTTGGGCGTATGGAGAAGCGGAGTGAGCGTGACGTCGGTTACGGTGGGATCGTTGAGCAGGCGTTCGCGTTCGTCCATCGCCGCGTCATATGCCTGCGCTTCGCCGCGCAGCATGGAAACCGCCGCCTCGACCCCCGTGAGGTTTTTCGGGCCGAAGGCGCCGTCCGTAGGCCGGGCGAAGCCAAGAAGGCCCAGCCCGAACAGGAACGCCGCCAGAACGGCAACGCCGCGCTTCGCCGTTTCCGTGAGCTCAAGCGGTTTTCCGAGCTTGCGCTGCACGTAGCCGATCAGGTAGAGCTCGTAGAGAAGAACCATAACGATAAAGCTGAAGTAATAGGTGTTTTGGATACGGACGCCGCCGATAAACACGCCCGAAAACATGGGCGGCGCAAGCTGCACGCAGAAAAGGCCGGCGCCAAGCGCCAGCACAAGCAGCGGATGGCTGAACTTCCAAGTCGAATTTTGGACGAGCTTCCAAAACAGCGGAAGCAGGAACAGCAGTACGGCGATCACGGGAAGGGTCAGGTAGTTACCCAGAAGCGTAACGCCGTAGTAGAGCGATTTGATAACCGCAACAGGCGCGGAAATGCGCGTTCCCATGATGGACGCGCGGTTGGCATTGCCGGGGGCGGACATACTATAGGCAAAGCACGCGGCCAGAATGAGAAACAGCCCGAGATAAACGAAGCGGAAGCGGTGCTTCTTGAAAAGCGCGTAGAGGATGAGCAGCCCCAGGATGCCCAGCAAAAACAAACCGCCGCCGTAGCTGCCGCCGCCCAGCGCAATCATCAGTACGACAAGCGCCGCAGAAAGCCCCCATGCTTTCGCGCCTTGCGCGCGCCAGAGGCGGATCAGAAGCGCAAGGCTTACGGCGATCAGCGTATACACGAAGGTATTGCCGATGCCGCCGTTAAACCAGTAAAACCCCTCGTTGATCTGCGGCAGGAGCTGGAGCATTAAAAACATCG
>JAEWTC010000058.1 GCA_023459675.1 Bacillota bacterium
GCCTGATCGCCCTCGATGAGCGCCGACGCTCCGCCGGGGATCACGTTGCGGCGCTCGCCCACCGCGATGCGCTTCACCTTGAGCCCCTGCACTGCGGCAGGCGCGGTCAGCCGGATGGCCAGAAGGCCCTTTTCCGTATTGATGACGGGATAGGAGGCGTCGGGGCTGAAGCCTTCGCGGGGAAGGTCGTAATGCTGGGTGTAATAAGTGATGTCCTCCATACCGGTTTCCTCGTCGCAGCCCAAAATTAGGCGCACCTCGCGCTTGAGCGGGACGCCGGATTCCAAAACGGCTTTCATCGCGTACAGCGCGGCGACGCCCGGGCCTTTGTCGTCCGACGCGCCGCGGGCAATCAGCTTGCCGTCCGCCACCACGCCCTGGAACGGGTTCACCGTCCAGCCGTCGCCCACGGGTACGATATCCAGGTGCGTCAGGATGGCAAGCGGGTTCACCCCCAGCTTGCCCATGCGAACGTCGCCCGCGTACCCTTCCAGGCTGCGGGTGGAAAAGCCCATGGTTTCGGCGTTTTTCAAGGCCAGTTCCAGCGCGCGCCGGACCTCCGCGCCAAACGGTGCGCCCTGCGCCGGTTCGCTTTTCAGGCTGGGCACGGACACCCAGGCCTGCAGCGTTTGGATCATCTCGTCCTTATGGCTGTCTATCCATTGGCTGATCTTATCCATATGTTCCTCCGTCGGCCGCATTCAGCGGTTGTTTTTGATTGCGCGTTCCAGCAGTTCCATGGCCCGGAGCGTTTGGCTGTGCGGGCACGCGAAGTTGATGCGCAGAAACCCGTCGCCCGTCTCGGGATCGAAAAACCGCCCGTCCGTCAGCGCAACGCCTTCGCGGTGCGTGGCTTCCATCAGTTGCTTGCCCGTAAGGCCATACGCCCTAAAATCGATCCAGCCCATGTAGGTGCCCTCGACGGGCGTGAGCACGGCCTTGGGCAGGCGGGCGGCAAGCTCCCGTTTCACAAGCGCGCGGGCGGCGTTCAGGTAGGAAAGCAGCGCGTCCAGCCATGCGTCGCCCCCGCTGTAAGCGGCCTGGGTGGCTTCCAGCGCGAAGATGTTCACCCCGGCAGCGCCCGTGTGTTCCATGGTACGCATGATCGTATCCTTAAGCTGCACGTTGCGCGTAAGCAGCGCCGCCTGCCGCAGGCCCGCGATGTTGAACGCCTTGGTGGCGCTGTGGAACGCTACGATTTTCGCGTCCGCCGCCTCGTCCACCGCCAGGGCGGAGGTGAACGCCTGCGGGTCGTACACGAACGCGGCGTGGATTTCATCCGAGAGCAGCGTAACGCCGAAGCGTTTGCACAGCGCGTAGGTTTGTTCCAGCTCCTGCCTGCTCCAAACGCGGCTGACGGGGTTGTGCGGGCTGCACAGCACCATCAGCTTCACGCCGCCCGCGAGCTGCGCCTCCAGCTGTTCAAAGTTGACGTTGTACCGGCCATCGGCATCCCGCAACAGGGGGTTGCGGACCACGGTGCGGTTGTTGCCTGCGATGGAGGAGAAAAACGGCCCGTACACCGGCGGCTGTACCAAAACGGCGTCCCCCGGCTCGGTCAGCGCAAGCACGGCGGCTTTCAAACCCGTGACCACGCAGGGAATGGTCGCCTGCTGGTCCGTGGTAAGGCGAAGGCCGTAACGCCGCGAAAGAAATTGCAGCATCGCCTCCACGGCTTCGTCCCGCTCGTAAGTGTAGCCGTACACCGGATGGGAAGCGCGGCGGATGAGCGCGTCCACAATCTCCTGCGCGCAGCGGAAATCCATATCCGCCACCCACATGGGCAGCAATTCCTTGTGTTCCGTTTCCTTGATTCCGTCCCATTTCTCGCAGGCAGTGCAGCAGCGGTCCACCGGTTGATCAAAATATGCGGCGTCGTACATGATGGTCTCTCTTCTTCGGTTTATTGCCGGGAGGCCCCAGCGTTTGCCCCGCGGCGAATGCGGGGGGAACAAATTTGCCTTGATTATGGCTCCGGGGGTTGCGCCGGTTGCGCTGCGCCGGGAGGGGCAGCCACGGCGGGAATAGGTTTCGTACAGCGGATAATCCAGTAGCCGCCCTTCTTCTCCAAAACCTCCACGCTGCCAAAGCGGGAACGCAGCTGCACAACCGCGGAGGGCGCGCCCTGCTGCTTGCGGATGACGAGCATCAGCGCGCCGGTATCCCGCAGGGCCGTTGCGGCGTCTTGAAACATGCGGTAGATCACCGGTTTCCCGGCGCGGATGGGCGGGTTGATGATAATGAGATCAAACCGCCGCCCGGCCAGCGCGGCAAACCCGTCGGACAGGAGAACGTCGGCGGTCACGCCGTTTGCGCGCGCGTTGGCCTTGGCAAGCAGTACGGCGCGTTCGTTGATATCCGCCATGGTCAGCCTGCAGCCCGGGCTGGCCTTGCCAAAGCATATGCCCAGCGCGCCGTAGCCGCAGCCCATATCCAGCACGTCCCCCGCAAAGCGTTCCGGCAAGGCGTCCAAAAGCGCGCGGGAACCCTTGTCGATCTCCGTGCGGGAGAAAACGCCGCTGTCGGTATCCAGCACAAGCGCGTGCCCCCGGTAGTCCGTTTGCAGGCGCATGGGCTTATGGGGGCTATCCGGCGATGCGGTAAAGTAATGGTCAGCCATGGTTTTCTTCCCAATCCATCTGCGCCGCTTGGTACAGCGCTTTAATTTCCGCCTGTGTCAACGGCCGGTATTCGCCCTGCGCAACGGACAGCCGGAGGGGGCCGAAAGCCTGCCGGTGCAGCGCGGTGACGTGAAGCCCCAGCGCCGCGAACATCCGCTTCACCTGATGGTATTTCCCTTCCCGCAGTTTGACCCTTGCCACGCTTTCCCCGGGGGCCGCCGATACCACCGCAAGCTCCCCCGGCAGCGCCTGAAAACCGTACAACTCGATTCCCTGCGCGAAGGCCTGCACGTGCGCCTGCGTAAGCTCCCCGTCCACCGTGGCCAGGTATTCCTTCCACACGTGGGTTTTGGGCGCGAGCAGGCGATGCGCTAAAGCGCCGTCGTTGGTCAAGAGCAAAAGCCCCGTGGTATCCTTATCCAGCCGTCCCACCGGCATCACGCCCCGCGCAAGCAGGGCGGCGGGCAGGAGATCCATCACGGTGGGAGCGCTGCGATCCCTGGCGGCGGTGAGCAGCCCCGCCGGTTTATGGAGCATCACGTAATGAAGCGCCTGCGTACGGACGGGTTCCCCGTTCAGGGTGATGGCGCTCGCGTCGTCCGCCTTGAAGGAAGGGTCGCGCATCGCGACGCCGTTTACGCAAACAAGCCCCGCGCGGATCAGCTTCCCCGCTTCGCTTCGGGAGCGCTCGCCGGTATGCGACAGCAGTTTATCAAGCCTTGCCAGCGCCATGCGAACGCTTAGCCCCGCCGGTTAGCGGGCGCGGCGGGTTTATCCTCATACAGAAGCTGCTGCGCGGCGGAAGGCTCCGCCTGTTCCGGCATAAGCTGCGACCGGCGGAAATGCGCCGTGGCGAAGGCCGCGGTAAGCATCCGGCGCAGCGGAAGCAAGGGCAGATAGCATACGAAAAACACAAACGCCAGCTTGCCGTAGGGAATGTTTAACGGGGGCAGCGCGGTTTGCGAAACCAGCGCGTCCGCGTACTGCGAGGCGAGCGCTTCCACCGTTTGCTGGGGATCGATCAGCCGGTACAGCACAAGCAGCGCGGGCAGCAGCAGCACCAGGTTGATCAGCGCCACGCCAAGCTGCGCGAAACGCCTGCCCCGCAGGGAGCGCCGCGCCTCGAACCGCGGGTTTTTGTCCAGCTCCGTTGCCTCCGCCCAGATATAGCGGTACGCGCTGTTGCGCACCACGCCCCAGACGAAGAAGAGCGCGCACAGGCCGACGATGCCAAGGATCGCGTACAAGCCCTCCGTAATGCCGCCGGGCAGCCATTCTCCGCCGCCGCCGAAAATGCCGGTAACGAACTGCGCAAAGCCGTTCCAAACGGCGGTGACCGCCGTTCCGAAATCGGTGATTGCCTTGATGAGCGTAAAGGCTTCCATTTCGGTATACAGATAATAAAGAACCCCGAAGGCCGCAGCCAGCGGCAGCGCCCACTTGATGAGGTGCAGTAAGTACAGCACGCCTTCGGCGAGCTTTTCCCCGTAGAGCGAGCGGTTGAACGCCGTTTGCAGCGAGAAGGCTTCCCCGTGACAGCGGGCGTTCATCGCCTGCGCGAAGCTCATGCGCAGCGGCAGCAGAAGGGCAATGACAAGCACGGGGCACAAAAGCGACAGCGCCATGAGCCCGGAACCGGGCTGCGCGAGCGCCAGCGTTAAAAGCGGGGCGAACGAGACGAAATACAGAAGGCTCATGATCAGCAGGGTGGAAAGCACTATCAGATAAAACACCAGCGCATTCTGCGTTGGCTGATGCATGGCGCCGCGCCTATTCCTTTGCATGGATGGTACCTCCGTATTCTCCGTTTCACAACACGCCCATTATATAACACCGAGCCGACCGATGCAAATACAAACGCCGCGCCGCTTTGCCCGCGGGCGGGAGGCCCGGCGGCCCGGACAGTGAAAAAGCGGCCCTAGGGCCGCTTATATAGGTTTGCGGTGCGATCAGTGCAACAGGTTTGCGCTCATGGCGATCCAGCGCGGGGTGTTGTTGTACAGGTTTTTCAGGGCGTCGCGCATGGCGGCCGTCGGGTGAATCCA
>JAEWTC010000059.1 GCA_023459675.1 Bacillota bacterium
AAAAAACACGAGAATTGTATCAATCTCGTGTTTCGATGTGGTGGAGATGAGGGGAGTCGAACCCCTGTCCGAAAGCATGCCGATCAGGTTTTCTCCGAGCGAAGTTCAGCGTTTAGATTTCCCTGGGGCAAACGCCGCTGAACGGGCTTAAGCCTTTGGTAGCTTCATCATTACGGGCGCCGCTGCAAAGCTTAGGCGGAACTCGTTCCCTGCGTGAATGACGCCGGTATCCAGGCCCGCAGGCTGCCTGGGCCGACGCACGGCATTACGCCGCGAAAGCTAACTGATTGTTGTCAGTTCGTTTTGTTTCCCGTTGATACGCGGTACAGGGCCGCGGCTCGCTTACCCGACCTTCAAAAACCCCCGTCGAAACCGATACATCCCCATGATTGTGCGGGTTTCCCCCGCCCGTTTATGCCCTGCACGGAGCGGTGTGCGGCATATTGCAGCCCGTAGCTGCCTGTTGTCCGTGGGTTCCCCCGTCTGTTTGCGCCGTGCGCGGCGTTATGATTGCGTGTCTGCTTGGTGCGTGAGGTTTCACCATCTGCCAGATTGGCGGCTATTCAGTCCGTGCTCTTTCTACCGCGTGTTCCGCCAGCTCGTCCGCATACGCGGTTTTGCCGACCCGCCTGTTTTTACCGAGCGTTACGCCGTGCGTATTCTTTACGCGTCGGTGTTGCGCTCGGCAAAGGCGCGTTCCATTTCACGCTGCGCGTCGCGCTGCTGCTCGCTGGCCCGTTTGTCGTGCAGCTGTTTGCCCTTGCACAGGCCCAGCTCCAGCTTCACCAGACCATCTTTCAGGTACACCATCAACGGAATCAGCGCGTAGCCCTTGCGGCTGACCAGGCCTTCCAGCCTGCGGATCTCGCTTTTGTGCATCAGAAGCTTCTTGGGGCGAAGCGGATCGGCATTGAAGATGTTACCCTGCTTGTAGGGGCTGATGTGCATACCCTCGGCAAACAGTTCTCCCTGCCGCACCATACAGAAGCTTTCCTTCAGGTTGACCCGCCCGTCGCGTACGCTTTTCACTTCTGTGCCGCGCAGACTCATCCCACATTCATAGCGGTCTTCCACAAAAAATTCATGAAAGGCTTTTTTGTTGTGGGCGATGGGCTTAATGCCTTTCTGCCGTGGCACAAAGCGACCTCCCCCGGTTTATGTTTGCGCGTTCATGCAATCTTAACGCGCATCTCATTATACCATAATTCGCGGCGGTTGCAAAGATACAACCCTTACCTTATAATAAGTTGACGCCTTATAAGGAGGTACGCCTATGTCGCTTGAATCCATCCGCGTTATGGCGCAGAGCGCGCGGCGCGCGGGGCTGACGCTTTCCGCCGCAACGCTGGAACGGCGCAACGAAGCCCTGCTTGCCATTGCGCAGGCGCTTAACGCGCACCGGGCAGAAATATTCGAGGCCAACGAGCTGGACCTGCAGGCCGCGGCGGAAGAAAAGCTATCCGCGCCGCTGCTCGCCCGCCTGCGTTTTGACGACGCCAAGCTGCAGCGCGTTTGCGAAGGGCTTGCCGCGCTTGCGGAGCTTGACGACCCGCTGGGGCGCACGCAGTATGCCATGGAGCTGGCCGAGAACCTGAAGCTTTACCGCACGTCCTGCGCCATCGGCGTGATCGGCGTGATTTTTGAAAGCCGGCCGGACGCGCTGGTGCAGATTTCCTCGCTGTGCCTGAAATCCGGCAACGCGGTGCTTCTAAAAGGCGGGCGCGAGGCCGCGCGCACCAACCAGGCGCTGTATACCGCCATTCTGGAAGGCACGAGCAACGCGGGCATCCCGGACGGCTGGTGCCACCTGATGCAAACCCGCGAGGACGTAAGCGCCATGCTCAAGCAGGACGACTGCCTGGATTTGATCATCCCGCGCGGCTCCAAGGAGTTTGTTCGCCAGATTATGGACAGCTCCCGCATTCCCGTGCTGGGCCATGCGGACGGCGTTTGCCACGTGTACGTGGACGCGAAGGCCGATATGGACACGGCGCTGAAGGTGACGATGGATTCCAAGGCCTACCGCTTCTCCGTTTGCAACGCCGCCGAAACGCTTTTGGTGCACCGGGCCGTTGCCAAAGATTTTCTGCCCGTGGCGGCCGTGGCGCTGAAGGTGAAAAGCGTGGAGATCCGCGGCGACGAAGCGACGTTTGACCTCATCGAATGCAAGCGCGCCGCCGAGGCGGACTGGGGCGCCGAATATCTGGACGCCATTCTGGCCGTGAAGGTGGTGGACAGCCTGGACGAAGCGATAGAGCACATCAACCGCTACGGCTCCGGGCATACGGACTGCATCGTGTCCAGGGACGCGGAGGCCGTGGAACGCTTCATGGCCATGGTGGACAGCGCGGACGTGTTTGCCAACTGCTCCACCCAGCTTGCGGACGGGTTTATGTTCGGGCTGGGCGCGGAGGTGGGTATCGCCACCGGCAAGCTGCATGCCCGCGGCCCCATGGGGGTGGAGGGGCTTTGCACCTACAAATACAAGCTCTACGGCAAGGGGCACACCCTGGCCGATATCAACGACGGCAAAACACCGCTGATCCATCGGAAACTGGATGCGGAGGAGTGAGGAAGGCTTGGAACACATCATCGAGGTGGAACACCTCAGCAAATCCTACGGCAGCGTGCAGGCCGTCAAAGACATCAGCTTTTTCGTGGAAAAGGGAAAGCTGTTCGCCTTTCTGGGGCCCAACGGCGCGGGAAAAAGCACCACCATCAACATGATCTGCACGTTCCTTCGGCCAAACGGCGGCGCCGTGCGCGTAAACGGGTTTACGCTGGGCAAGGATGACGACGCCATCCGCCAGTCCATCGGCGTTGTATTTCAGGACGGGCTTTTGGACAACCTCCTGACCGTGGAGGAAAACCTGTACGTGCGCGGCTCGCTGTACGGGCTGACCGGCAAGGCGCTCAAAACCGCCGTGGAACAGGCGATCGCCGCCGTGAGCATTGAAACCTTCGCGGGCAGGCGGTACGGCAAGCTCTCCGGCGGGCAGCGCCGGCGCTCGGACATTGCCCGCGCGCTGGTGACCCGGCCGCAGATTTTATTTCTGGACGAGCCCACCACGGGGCTGGACCCGCACACGCGCCGCGCGGTGTGGGACACGATTCTGAACCTCCAGAAGACCTCCGGCATGACCGTGTTTCTGACCACGCACTACATGGAAGAGGCCGACGGCGCCGATTACGTGATTGTGATCGACGACGGTAAGATTGCCGCCAAGGGCACGCCCACCGCGCTGTGCGAACAATACGCGCAGGACAAGCTGTACCTGCGCGGCGCGGACATGGACAAGGTCAAGGAATTCCTGAACGGAAAGAACGTGGCCTTTACCCAGGTGGCGGATAACCTGATCGTGCCAATCCGCGATACGTTCGAGGCCCTGCCGCTGGTGGAGGGCTGCCGCGAACACCTGAAAGGGTTCGAGGTCACCGTCGGCTCCATGGACGACGCGTTTTTGGGGATCACCGGAAAGGAGCTGAGAGAATGATCTCGTTTGCCGGGCGTAATTTGAAAGTCTTCTTCCGCGACAAGGCCGCGGTGTTCTACTCCCTGCTCGCTTCGCTGATCATCATCGGGCTGTACGCCCTGTTTCTGGGCAACAACATGGCCTCCTACATGAATACCATGCCCAATGCGCGCCAGCTGGTGGACCGCTGGCTGGTGGCGGGGCTTGTGTCCATCACCTCCATCACCGCCGCCATGGGCGCGTTCGGCGTGATGGTGGACGACAAGGCCAAGCGCATCATCAAGGATTTTTACACCTCCCCCATCCGCCGCTGGAAGCTGATCGGCGGCTATATTCTGGGCGCGTATGTGATCGGGATGATTCTCTCCCTCATCACGCTGGCGGTGGCGCAGGTTTACATTGTGGCGCAGGGCGGCACGCTGATGACGCTGTGGGAGTATACGAAAACTTTGCTGACGCTCCTTCTGGGCGCGTTTTGCAATACCTCGATGGTGTTTTTCTTCGCGTACTTCTTCTCCACGGAATCGGCGTTCGGCACGGCGTCCACCCTGCTGGGCACATTGATCGGCTTTCTGACGGGCATCTATATCCCCATCGGCGTTCTGCCAAACAGCGTGCAGTGGGTGATCAAGCTATTCCCCACCTCGCATATCGTGGTGCTGCTGCGCCAGGTGATGACCGACTCGTTCTTCGCGCCGTATGCCGCG
>JAEWTC010000060.1 GCA_023459675.1 Bacillota bacterium
CCAGGCTGATCAGGATCAGTATCATCATCACAAGGCTGAGCGCGCTGCCCAGGTTCCAGTTGCCTTGAAACAGAAAGCGGTTCTCAATCAGGTCGCCAAACATCATGGTGTTGCCGCCGCCAAGAATGCGGGGAATGAAGAAGGTGGTGACGGACGGCATGAAGACCATCGTAATGCCGGAGACGACGCCCGGAATGCTCAGCGGAACCGTTACCTTCCAGAACGTGCGGATGGGGCTGGCGCCAAGGTCCTGCGCCGCTTCCAATAGACGGGAATCCATTTTGGTAAGCGACGTATAGATGGGGAAGACCATGAAGGGCAGGAAGTTGTAAACCATGCCCAGCAATACCGCCATATCGTTATACATCAGCTGCGCCTGCGGCAAGCCGAACGCGTGCAGCAAGGTGTTGATCAGGCCGTTATCCTCCAGAAGCGTCATCCAGGCAATCGTACGCAGCAGAAAGTTCATCCACATGGGGATGATGAACAGCACCACGATGATCGCGCCGTATTTTAGGTCCTTGTCCGCCATGAAATATGCGGCGGGGTAACCCAGAACCAAACAGATCAGCGTGCATAAAAGGGCCATCCAGAGCGAATATACGAGAATGCCGATATTGACGCTGCCACGCGTAATCAGAACGGCATATTCGGGCCCCATTTGCCCGTAAAGCTGATTCACGGAGTAGTTGCTGTCCCAGAAATTCTTGAAGTTATCCAGCGTCAGCGCTCCGGTTGAATCCGTAAACGCGTAATAGGTAATCAGCAGAACGGGAACCACAGTGAACAGGATCATCCAAAGCGTATATGGCGATGAGAAGTAAGAGCGCTTCATGCCGTTTGAACGCTTGATGAATACAATGAAAAGCGCGGCGAACCCGAGGATGATCACCGCAATGCCGCCGATCATCCAAAACGAAAGGCTGTCGCTGGGCATTATTCGTTAACTCCTTCTTCAATGGCCTGTTCTTGTGTTTCCTCCAAAACGGAAGGCAGCATAATATGAATGTTGTAGGGGATTACCGTTAAACCAACCCGCGAGCCGGGTTCCTGCATTACGGTGGAATGGATCTTGAATTTCAACTCGCCGACGTCAATCATCATTTCGTAATGTACGCCCTTGAACAGCGCGCTTTCCACAATGCCGCTGATCTGGCCGGCTTCAATGTTTTGGTCGACCGAGATATCTTCCGGCCGAATTACGACGTCTACGGGCTGATTCAGCCCGAAACCCTTGTCTACGCAGGGGAAATTATACCCTGCGAACTGCACGAGATTGTCTTTGATCATCGTTCCGCGCAGAATATTGCTTTCACCGATAAAATCCGCGACGAACGCGTTAATCGGCTCGTCATATACGTCTTTCGGCGTTCCGATCTGCAGTATTTTTCCGTTGTTCATCACGACAACGGTATCGCTCATGGTCAGCGCTTCCTCCTGATCATGCGTCACATAGAGGAAGGTGATGCCGAGTGTTTGCTGCATGCGCTTGAGCTCCAGCTGCATGTCTTTGCGAAGTTTCAGGTCCAGCGCGCCCAGCGGTTCATCCAGCAAAAGTACCTGCGGCTCGTTGATTAAGGCGCGCGCAATGGCAACGCGCTGCTGCTGGCCGCCGGACAGCTGCTCCACGCGCCTTTTCCCATAACCGCGCAAGTCTACGAGCTCCAGCATCTTTTCCACACGTTTGCGGATCTCAGGCTCCGGCACTTTGGCAATTCTTTGACCGAACGCAATATTATCCTGAACGTTCAGATGCGGAAACAGCGCGTATTTTTGAAATATCGTATTTACCTTCCGCTTATACGGAGGAAGGCCGGTAATATCTTTGCCTTCAAAAAGAACGATACCTTCGCTCGGCTGTTCAAAGCCGCCGATGATCCTAAGGGTAGTCGTTTTTCCACAACCGCTGGGGCCAAGCAACGTTACAAACTCGTTCTCACGGATGAAGAGATTGATGTTTTGTAAAACCTGCGTATTGTCATAAACTTTAGAAATATTCCTCAGGTCAATCAAGCGTACTTTCTCAGCCATGTCGAGGATCTCCTTTTTTGATACACTAGAAGCTCGGGGGATTGCTTACCCAAATAACCTTTGCCGGTCTTGTGCCGATATTGCGCAGCGAATGCGCGGAGGAGGGATGAATGCAAAAGCTCGAATGCGTTTTCACGATATACTCCTGTTTGCCGATGCAAAGCTTCACGCGCCCAGCCAGCACAAAGCCGAACTCCTCGCCGTCGTGCGGAGGAATTTCCATCGATTCGCCGCCCACTTCCAGCTCCAGCAGGATCGGTTCCATACTGTTTTTCTGCGCGTCCGGAACCAGCCATGTGATCAGCCCGCATTTGGTATCGTTATCCTCTTTGCGGAACATATCGGCTTGAGAAAACACGACCTTCTCTTTGCTGTCGTCAGTAAAAAACGCCTTGGGCGTCGTGCCGAGGCTTTCCAGTATATCGATCAGCGTGGCGATGGACGGCGACGTCAAATCACGCTCCACTTGTGAAATGAACCCTTTGCTAAGCTCGCAGCGATCTGCGAGCTCTTCCTGCGTTAAATTCTTCTGTAACCGAAGTTCTCTCAGCTTCGCACCGATTTTCATCTACTCAGCTCCCGTTCAGAAGTTTAGTTTTGCTAAACATTGAAACGTAGTATATTAAACCACAGCCGTGCGTTCGCTGTCAATATATCCGCTGATATTTATGGCGTTCACACCTGCTTGACAGATGGCCGGCATTGCGGTATTCTTTAACTGCGCACAAGCGCAAGGGGTGCTGAGAAATCGGCTGAGATCGGGTGTATACCCGGGACCCTCGAACCTGATCCGGGTAATGCCGGCGTAGGAATCAAAGTTATCTTCTGATTTCCGCGTTGCATACCCGCAACGGCGGGAATTTTTATTGGAGGGAATTGGATGAACCGAACACTTCGAAGGATCACGGAAACGGCCATCATGCTTGCCATTGCAACGGTGCTAAGCCTGGTACAATTTACGGGACCCTGGGCGCTTGGAGGCAGCATAACCCTGTGCAGCATGCTGCCGATTATACTGATCGCACACCGTTACGCAACAAAGTGGGGTTTACTCACGGCGTTTGCCTACAGCATTTTGCAGCTGCTGCTTGGTTTGCGCAACGTGCAGTACGCGCCGGACGCCATCACGGCGATCGGGATCATCCTTTTGGATTATGTGCTGGCATTCACTGTTTTAGGGTTTTCCGCGGTATTTGACAAATGGTTTCGCAATAAACGGACGTCGATCCTCGTAGGGATCTTGGTTACGATGACGGGACGCTATATATGCCATCTCCTGAGCGGCGTACTCATTTGGGAAGCCTTATGGCCGAACGCTCTTGGCTGGGCGACATGGGTCTGGTCGATTGCTTACAACGGTTCGTATATGCTTCCGGAAATGATCATCACCTGCACCGTAGCCTATCTGTTGTATAAGCCGCTGGAGAAGTTCTGGATGCGCGCTATCGCTTAAAGAGTCAAAGGCAGATACCAGACGTAAAAGTCCCGCTCCCTGCGGCCCGAATATTTCCGGACGGCAGGGGAGCGGGACCTTTCTTGATTACGGAAACGATTACGGCGCGGTTGTTACATAGTTCAGCAGATCCGCCCATAAGGGATGCGTTTGATCCAGCACCAGCGTCGCGTTCTCGTTCAATGAGTGCTTAAGCGCTTGCAGGGAACGCCAGAAGCCGTAGAATTCAAGATCAGCGTTGTAGCTCTCCGCATAGATCCGCATGGATTCGGCTTCCGCTTCCGCGCGAACCGTACCAGCTTCCGTTACGGCGTCTGCCTGAATCTGACGCGCCTGCAAATCGGTGGCGGAAAGCGCTTTTTTATACTCTTCCTCGCCCTCGCTGCGCAGTTGCTGGGCTACCTTGGCGCGGTCCGCCTGCATGCGTGAATAGGTGGATTCCAGGTTGGCCGTCGGCAAAATCGTGCGGTGAACTTGAATGTCTTTGATCTCGATCCCGCGTAGCGCCATGTCGTCGTTCAGCATTTCCAGCCCTTTGCTTAAAGCCGCGTTGAGGACGTCCTTATTGGAAACGAAATCCTCCGCCAGCAGCCGGTTGATCGCCTGTACGATCACAGGGTGGATCAGGTTGTCAAGCTGGTTTTCCGCACGGGTCATGGTGCCGAGCTTAAGGGAGAACAACGCGGGATCGGCGATATACCACTGTGCGTAGGTCTGGATGTAGTATTGCTTCTTCTCCGCGGTGTTTACGATTTCGGAGTCGCTTACATAGGTATAAAGGCGCGAGGAGTAGGTTTCCACCTTGTCAATAAACGGAAGCTTGAACTGCAAGCCGCTGCCCACGACTAACTGTACGTCATCGTTGTTGGAAATCTCATCCTGCAGTAGGTCGGCGTAGCGCTCATGAAAATCATTGTCGTTATTGATGATAATGCGCTTAATCACGCCGAAGCGGGTGACAACGCTCTGCTCGGCTTCGCCGACAATGAACGTGCTTTCACTGATTAGCACGATCAGAACGATCAGCAGGATGGAAAGCAGGATAATTTTCAAGCGGTTTCGCTTGACGAATGCGCCGAATTCCGCGCTGTTATAGTTGACTGGACGCGTATCCATCAATGCCCGCCTCCTTCCACGGTAGACACGGTCGGGGTTCCGTCTGTCTGAAGTCCATCCAGGTTCAGAAGTTTGATCGTATCCCCGTTATTGTCCGCAATCACGATGCGGCCGCTGCCGCTGAGAATGTCTTCCAGCGCTTCAATCAAGAGGCGTTTGCGCGTCACTTCCGGGGCCAGCCGATACTCTGCAAGAACGGCGTTGAACACGGCGGTATCGCTGTTTGCCTGCGCAATCAGCTCTGCCTTATAGGCCTCCGCCTGTTTCACGGTTTCGTACGCGGTAGAGCGGGCTTTGGGAAGCACTTCGTTTTGATAACGTTCCGATTCATCCAAACGCTTCGTTTTTTCATTCTTGGCGTTATTTACGTCTTCGTAAGCCGCAGATACTTCCGCAGGCACGGAGATGTTCTGGATACGGACGTCGTTAATTTTCACGCCCATTTCATAGGTATCGACAAGCGCTTGAAAATCCGGCAAAACCTGAAGTTCGATCTCTTCTTTGTTTAAAAGCGCGTCGTCCAGCGGTCTGTTTTGGATGTTCCTGCGAATAATCGCTTCGAACGCAAGCTGCAGCGTGCCCTCGGGATCGTCGATGTCAAAATGATAAGCCTTTACGTCACGGATCGTGTACTGGTAAATGGCTTCGATGGAAACGATGGAGTTGTCGTTGGTGAGCATTACGCTTTCATCGGTTTCGTCCGAATACCGGGCCGCTCTGCCGGCGGTGCCGGACGTCGTGGTACGAAAGCCGTACTCAACCGTGTGGATGGTCGTTACGCTTTCGCTGATCGTGTTCTGGATGAACGGAATGTGCCAGTATAATCCTGGGCCGTTCTGATCGGTTACGCGGCCGAAGGTCAACACGATTGCTTCTTCGCCCTGACCTACCCTGTAAAAGCCGGTAGCGCCGATGATCAGTACGAGAACAATAACGGACAGCGTAACGATCAGCCCCGGTTTGAGAGATTTCCGCATAGAATGGCTCCTTTCAATGGTGGTAATCATAGCATATCACGTAACGGCGTTTTGCGATAGGGAAGGAAGGCAAACGCATGATTTACGCGCCTGAAAACAGCGCTTTACGCGTTGTGAGCAGCGAGCGGCAAGCGAACGAGAAACGTGGTTCCGTTCTCTTCCTTGCTGCGTACGGTAATGGTACCGCCGTGTGCAACGACGATAATCCTGGCGATGGATAACCCGAGGCCATGTCCGCCGCTTTGGAGCTTTCGCGCTTTATCGCTTCTGTAAAAACGGTCGAAGATACGCGACAGCTCCTCTTTGGAGATGCCCTGGCCCGTATCCTGCACGGAAATCACACACGCTCCGGCTTCAATGGCGCTGGAGAGCGTGATCTTCCCGCCGGCAGGCGTATACTTGATCGCGTTATCCACCAGGATCCGCAGGAGCTGCTTGAGCATGCCTTTATCGCCGTTAATCATCGAGTGCGCATCGGCCTTCAGTTCAAACGTGTGCGATGCGGAAAGCAGCTGCGCGTCTTTATATACGGTATACATGATTTCAGCGGGATCGAAGACCTCCAGTTCCAACAGCAGCGTTTTCTTATCGTGTCTCGCAAGAAACAGAAGACGCTCGACAAGTTCCTTCATGGAAGCCGTTTCCTGGGTGATGGCGCTGATCCCTTCATCCAGCACGGAGGTGTCCGTTTTTCCCCAGCGCTCCAGCATGTTCGCATAACCTTGAATCACCGCAATCGGCGTACGCAGCTCATGGGACGCGTCGCTTACGAATTGCTTCTGACTATTGTAACTGCGCTCGATACGGTCGAGCATTTTATTGATGACGGCGGCAAGATCCTTAAACTCGTTCTTGGTGCCCGCAAGGTTAATGCGGTCGGACAGGTTGCTGGCGCTTAAGTTTTCGGCTGCCTTCGTCATATCGGCAATCGGGCGCAGCACATGCTTATTCAGGCGGCGGCGATGACGCAGAAAATACAGGATGCGGTACAGGTCGGCGGCGGCAAGCGCGATCAGGGAAACCAGATACACGTGCAGCCAATCCGATAAACTGAAAACGACAATCAGACCGCCGCGGCCCGTGGAACGGTAGAGATACAGCTCGCGCATACCGGAGGAATACAGGTGTGCGCCCGTCAATTTGAAGCGCTCCACATACCCGTTAAAATCATCGGTCAGCGGTTGCGTGATATAGTACGCATCGTTTACGCTGAGGTTTGCCAGCTGTGCCGGGGAGTAATGAACGCCGGTATCGGGCGTCATCGCGACGACTGTGTCAAACGTCCGGTTGATGACGGGCATCTGCGCAACGGAAAACGCGATGGAAAACAGCAAAACCATCATTACGGCGGTGCGCAATAGCTGCACGCTGGAATGAACGGCGATCCGCAAGGTAAGCGAAAAACGGAAGGAGCTGAAGAGCCCCCCGATCATCCGGCCGATAGCGCCAAGCCACCGGCCAAGCGGATTTTTTTTTGGCGGATTCGTTTTACTCGAAGGTTTCATATTTGAACATATATCCGACGGAACGAATGGTATGGATGAGCTTCACACCGAATTGATCGTCGATCTTCTGACGGAGATAGCGTACGTAGACGTCTACAATGTTGGTATCGCCGGCAAAATCGTAGCCCCAAACGTTTAACAGCAGGTCGTCGCGCGTTACCGCGACCCGCTCGTTTGTCCAAAGATAATGAAGGAGATCAAATTCCTTCTTCGTTAGCGATATCGGATGCCCGTCATAACTGACGCTGTAGCTGGCTGCGTTGAGCGTAAGCTTCCCGGCCGTCAGCACGCTGGCGGCGTGCCCCTGGTCCAGTCTGTTTTTCTTTAGGCAAACGCGAATCCTGGCTAAAAGCTCTTCAATGGCAAAGGGTTTGGTGATGTAATCGTCCGCGCCCATATCCAGGCCCATCACTTTATCGCTGACGTCGTCTTTCGCGGTCAGCATGATGATCGGAATATCGCTGTGCTGACGAAGCCTGCGGCATACTTCGATACCGCTAAGCTCGGGAAGCATCAGATCTAGAATCAATAAATCCGGCTTCCAACTGTCGCACAGGGCAAGCCCTGTGCGACCGTCGTGAGCCGCTTGCACTTCATAGCCTTCATGCGTCAGTTCCAGCTCGATGAAGCGCGCGATTTTCTTTTCGTCTTCCACAATCAGTATCTTGCTCATAGGTTTTCCTTCCCGTCAGCGAATGTTTGCCTCGTGAAAGCCGTCTCCGTCGTCCCTTACGGTAAATTCGGCTTCCGGCGGCAATTCCACATCCACAGGTTTCGTGCCGCTTGCGGGAGATTCGGCGCGGTTCTCCCGGGGAGCCGTTTCCGCCTTCTTCTCGTCCTTTTCCGTTTCGCGCATAATGCTGTCCACGGTATGCTTCAGGTTCTCGCCTGCGTGCTTAAGGGTTTCCTCCAACGAAACGTCCTCAAACTCTTTGCTGTTGCGATCAATGCGGATGCGATACCCAAGCACCAGGGCAAACAGAATGCCGATGATAACGGTCCATGGGGAGAGCAGCAACGCAACGATCAGGAACAGTGAGGACATGTTCACGATGGGGATATCGTCCTTGTGGATTTTCAGGCGCAGCCGGTACAATACGTGGAAGAAATTCTTGCGCTTGGCGTGCCCGTGACCGTGATTGTTCAGGTTTACTTCTTTTTCCAGAATCCGGCCGTTCTTTTCCAGGTCCAGCAGTGCCTGCGAAAGGCTGCCGTTATGGTATTTCAACAAGGAAACGGCTTCGTTGTAAGAGATTCCGCTTTTACGGCGGATGACTTCGATGTCCTGTATGGTGAAATTAGGCATGGTCAACGCTCCTTTGTAGGTTGTTTGGAACCATAGCCATCGTACCATACGCATGCCTGCGATGCTTGAGAAACCTCTTCAACTTTGATGAGAATTCCATGAGGATTCCATGCAAGCTCATTGTCTGGGCTTTTTCCCGATCGTACTTACAATTCTGGGCTTATTCGCCGGGGCGGACAAAGGCGCATCCGGCGCTTTAGCCGCGGAGTTCCCGGCGGCATTTACGGCGCCGTTTTCCAGATCCGCAGCGGTATTGCTGAGATACCGAACGGGATTGCCGCCGGACGGCTTTTCTTCCGCAACTCTGGATACGCGCTGCCGGTCCTGAAACATCAGCTTTTGTGCGTCGTTTTCCTCTGTGGACAGGGCTGCCGCGATGCTGCCCGTTATCGGCGTCGGCTTCTGAACGGACGCTATGCGCTTGTCCATCGGTTCAGTTCTCAGCGTATAGCTCTGCGATGATTGCGGCTCGGATGAGAAGCCGGATGCGGAAGGCTGCATACCGCCGGGATAGTAAGCCGGCTGCGGGATGCCCGCGTTCGGCGCAGCGGTGGCTGCGGCCCTGTTCGTTACTTCGTTGTTCGTTTCTTCATTTTGCTTGCGGCGCGCCGTTGAACTGATCAAGCCTCCGGTAACCATGAGCGATATACCGCATAACAAGAGAAAATAACTCGAATGTAAGCAAAACCGTACGATGGAATTGAGCGTATTGGTTAAAGCATCCGGGCTCGTTTCCTGAAACGAGCTGATGATAAGGGTGAACTGTTCATTTTCGATCATGGGTACCAGCGACGAGAGGATGCCGATCAGCGCAAAGAAGAAGCCCAAGACAATAAAAACCGACCCCATGACGCGGAATGATTTCATACTTGATCCGCCCCTTACGTACAATCCACTATGCGTAGCATTTCGACAACCCAAACGCAGCTTCCTTCTTGACCGTAGCCTGCTTTTGTGCTTAGATGACAAGGAGATCAGGGGTCGTATGCAGAATGAATGAGTAACATCGCAAACTGAGCAGCAGAGGATGATTTCATGGAGAAATACCAGCTCACTTATCATGTGGATATGGTGCTGTGCATCGACGCAACCGGCAGCATGCGTCACGTGATCGACATCGTTAAGGAAAACGCTCTGCATTTTTATCGCGACGTGACCTCCGTGATGCGCAAAAAGAATAAGGTGATCAGCCAACTCAGAGTTCGCGTGATCACGTTTCGCGACTATATAGCCGACGGGGAAAAAGCGATGATGTCCAGCGAGTTCTTCACGCTGCCCGAAGAAGAGAAAACCCTTCATGAAAGTATCCGCAGCGTGAGCGCGACCGGAGGCGGAGATATACCGGAGGATGGCTTGGAAGCGCTTGCCTACGCCATCCGCAGCGAGTGGACCCAGGAAGGCATCAAGAAACGCCACATAATCGTCATGTGGTCGGACGCGCCAACGCACCCGATTGGCTATAGCCGCGTCGCTCCCTGGTACCCGGAAGGAATGGCCAAGGACTTTGACGAGCTCAGCCTGTGGTGGGAAGACGAGCAGCTTGGCGGGGCTATGGATGAAAACGCCAAACGGCTGTTGATATTCGCGCCTGACGCGCCCGAATGGAGCCGCATCTCCTCGGAATGGTCTCAAGTGATCCACGTCCAAACCGTTAGCGAGGGGTTAGGGGAGCTGGACTATCAGCAGGTCATCGACGCGATCTGCAATACGATCTAGGACCGCCGGCATGTTTATCGGAGCATATGAAACCGAAACGCAGTTTGTGACTACCGGCAGCGGAAACGCCCGTTGGTGCGTTGCCCATAAAGACGGAAAACAGTTTTTTCTCAAGCAGTTTCTGGCCCCTGTGCAGCCCGTGCAAACGACCGACGTGCCGACCGAGCAGGTACTTCTCCGCCGGGAGCGCTGCGCGGCGTTTGAACAGCGGAAACTGGCCATGTATAGACAGCTTAAAAACGTTCATGGAGATTGCGTCGTTCGCATGACGGATTTCTTCGTTTTCGACGGGCATTATTTTACCGCATCGGAGTATATCGATCCATCGCATCAGACCTTCGAAACCATACGGAAAACCGCGCCGCGGATGATGCCGATGCTTGTGTTTTCCCTGGCGGAATGCCTGCGGATGCTGCACTCCTGCGGCATTGTTCATGCCGATCTGAAACCCGAGCATATCATTGTAAAGAACGAATGGGGCAGACCGCGCGTCAGTATGATTGATTTTGACAGCGGCTTTCTGGAAGCTTCGCCTCCGGATCAGAAATCGAACCTCGAAGTCGATCCGGCGTACCTGTCGCCGGAAGGCTATTTATTGATCACAGGCAATGACGTAAAGTTAACCCGGAAACTGGATACCTTTGCATTCGGCATACTGCTGCATCAGGCGCTGACCGGCACGTTTCCCGCGTTTGACACGCGGAAGTATACCTACCTCTATGCCTGCGTGCTGGACGGCGGCAAGATAAAATTATCGCCGGGGCTGGACGGTCCGCAGAGCGCGCTGATCCAGCGTATGCTGCGAAAAAATCCGGCCAAAAGGCCGGATGATCCCGATGTTTGCATGGTGCTGCGGAACTATATTTAGTTTGCCCGGTAAAAATCGTGGATTGCCTCGATGACGCTGTTGCAGTCTTCCTCCGTGAGGCCGTAGTACATCGGCAGGCGTAAAAGACGCTCGCTCTCTTTGGTTGTATAGCGGTCTTCCCCGGCAAATCTGCCAAACCTTTGCCCGGCCGCGGCGGAATGAAGCGGTATGTAGTGAAATACGGCCATCATCCCGCGTTCTTTTAGGAACGCGATAAGCGCGGCCCGCTCCGGCTCGCTTTTACACTTGACGTAATACATATGCGCATTGTGCGCGCATTCCTGCGGAATATAGGGACGCTCCAGCCTCTCCTGCCGTTCCAGATCCGCAAGACCCGCATGGTATTGATTCCAACGTTTCAACCGCCACGCGGTAATTGCCTCATGATTCTCCAACTGCGGCAGCAAATAGGCCGCGTTCAACTCGCTGGGCAGAATAGAGGACCCGATATCGACCCACGTATATTTGTCAACCTGGCCGCGATAAAAACGGCTTCTGTCCGTGCCTTTTTCGCGTACGATTTCGGCACGTTCAATGAGCGCGGGGTTTTGCATCAGCGCGGCGCCGCCTTCGCCCATGCTGAAGTTCTTCGTTTCGTGAAAACTGAAACACCCGATATCGGACATCGAACCGGCAGGCTTGCCAAAGTAGGAGGCGTCCACGGCCTGCGCCGCGTCTTCCACGAGAAATGCGCCGGCGTTTTTGGCGATGGAGCCGATCGCGTTCATATCGCAGCATACGCCCGCGTAGTGCATGGGCACGATCGCTTTCGTACGCTTGGTTACGGCCGCTTCGATACAAGCGGGATCCAAGTTCATCGTCCTAGGATCGACGTCGGCAAAGACCAGCGTACACCCGCGCAGCGCAAACGCGTTGGCGGTGCTGGAAAACGTAAAGGAAGGAAGAATTACTTCGTCGCCCGCCTTCAAATCGCACAAAATAGCTGCGAGCTCCAGCGCGCTGGTGCAGGAGGTGGTCAGCAGCACCTTTTTGCAGCCGGTCATGGCTTCCAAAAGCGCGTGGCAGCGCTTCGTAAACGTGCCGTCGCCGCTGATTTTATGACTGTGGATGGCCTCCAGTATATATTGGTCCTCGAGACCGTAGTAAGGGGGGACGTTAAATGGGATCATCAGTCACACCTCTTCATCCGCTTTTGCAATGCATGTAGAGCATATCACACGAGCGGCGGATTGTCATGTGCAATTGCCCTTGCCAGTCCTTCGGCATACAGCGCAATTACATCCAGATCGCTGACCTTATACAGCATTCTGCTGCCGACTACATCCTCGATTTCGTTGACGACCGGCTTTCCGTGATGATAGATCAAGTCAACGCCCGCAAATGAAAGCGGAGCGTTTGCGGACGCGAACTTGCGGATGACCTCCGTTGCAAGCTCGCGTTCGCCGCGCGTGAGCGTATGCAATTTCACGCTTCCGCCGCGTTTGTAGTTGCTCACAATTCCAGCCGCCGCTGTGCGAAGAACGGCCGCGACGATCTCTCCAAACAACACGTAAACGCGTAGATCTTTACCGGCGTCGCTGGCTTTTTCCTGCACCAGGGCGGGCAAGGGGGAAATGGCTTGCAACGCGGCGTCAAGCTCCGCTTGGTTTTCCGTCAACGTTACACGGTCGCCGCCGTGGCCGAATGCGGGTTTTACGACGCAGGGGAACGCCGTCCGGATCATTTTTTGGGACGGTTCGGCAAACTGTGTCGGCATCAGGGGAACCCCTTGCAGAAACCGGTGCGTGTTGCGCTTGTCGTTGCATATCTCGCTGACGCGGGCGTTATTGAATACAGGGATCCCCATCGCTTCCAACCGCGCGTTCAAATTGAAGTTTCGCTGCCGCGAGACGACGAAATCCGGCGGGTTTATCAGTCCATCTTCAAAACGCTCCGTCAGCACAACGGAGAAAGAGAGATCAAACGCGGCGCCCGCCGTTTGCATATGCGACGCAAACAGGCGGTTTACTTCATAATCCCGCTCATCGTACAGCAACCATCCGGTTTTCATCCGCTTCACCCAATCCGCTGCGCAATTTCGCGCAAGATTGCGTCTGCCATGTTCACCCCGGTACACTCCAGCGTAGTTTGGAAATGCGCGTTGCTGTTGACTTCGCAAATCAATGGGCCGTTTTTGCCGAAGAGAACGTCAACGCCGGCAAACGTTAGTCCAAGCGCGCGTACGGCCCGGAGCGCGAGCTCGCTTTCCCGGTCCGTCGGGGTGTAATTGGCCATGCTGCCGCCCAAAGTGAGATTGCTTCGAAAATCACCGTTCTGGCTTTCCCGCAGAATGGAGGCAACCACCTTGCCGCCTACGATGTTGATGCGCGTATCCCGGCCGTAGCTTTCCGCGACCAGCTCCTGCAGCAGCATCGGCGTACCGGCAAGGGAAAGAACCTTAGCTGCCAGTTCTTCTTGATTTTGGATCAGGTATACCTGCTGTCCGAACGATCCGAAGCACTCCTTCAGTACAAGCGGGTAGGAAAGCATATCCGCCGCGTCTGCCAGGAACTCCGTATCCGTATACCCGATATTCGGGAAGGTTTTCGGCAAAAGCACCGTGCGAGGAACAGCGATGTTTGCCCGTCGCAGCGCCAGATAAGTTAGCGCCTTATCATCGCACAGCTCAATGCTTTCCGCGCTGTTGAACACAGGAATTCCCTGCATTTCAAGCAGCCGGGCTGTTTTTATATCCTTATCCCAGAACAGCACAAAATCTGGCAAAGCACGCTTGAATGCCGGAGTATCGATATGCGTGGCGATCGTTGCGTTTGTCTGCAAAGTGAGACGGAGGTTCAGCTTCGCAGCCGATTGAAGCAGCTCTTGATAAATTGCGTCGAACTTCGGCAGTTTCAGAAATGCGTTAACCACTAATAAGCCGTTTGGCACTTCCTCCATCTCCTTGCTTAGCGCAGCTGGTTTAGTGCCACTGCGAAATCATGCAGAGAAAGCAGAACGTCCGTCAGGCGATAATAGGAGGAGCCAAGGGTTAAAAGTCTTGAGTTCAGCTCAATTTGAACGGCGGGTACTTCGCAGCAGCTGGCTACGGTAGCGCATACGGTGTTGGGGTTGTCGGCGGCAAAGGGCTCGTCTATCGTAATCCGCCGGATACCGTGCGCCGCAAAACAGCTCTTGGCAATTTCAACCAATTCCTGGCTGCCCAAGAGATTCCTGCCGTTGCCCGTGCCGATGCATACGTCCATATCCCGGGTATCGATCAGCTGATGCAGATCGATGATATAGCGAATCTGCTGGCGTTTCACATACCGGCAAAGCGACGTGCGGTAATCGCTGACCGGGTCATAATTGGCGTCGTCATCCAGATGGCGTGTCTTATAGATCACAGGGAACTTGTAGCTTTCATTGAGAAGCTTGCAAAGGATGCCGGTATAACGCTCCGCCGCCTTGCTGGCGCCGTTTCGCGTTTGCAGAACCGCGTGCGGAGCGCTGAACATGACGGAACCGTTTCCGTCCAGAATTTCGTAGCTGTATTTATGCTCTTCGTCGGTAAAATATTGAAGCGCACGGTCGAGCTGCTGCTCACAGGTCATAAACGTCCCTCCAAGGGGTTCATCATAAGAATCGGGGAATGGGGAAGCAACAGAGCATACTGTAGCATGTGTAAGAATGATTGTCAATTTCCATGGGTTGATGTATGATAAAAAGTAGTATGTTTCACATAAGCAAAGGTGGTGTTATGCGGATGAAGCCGGGAATATCCCCCGGAAATTCGCGTACGGCCATGCTTTTGGGTGAGGATGCCGTTACGCGGATCCAGCGCTCGCATGTGATGATACTCGGCCTTGGCGGCGTCGGCAGTTATGCCGCCGAAGCGCTTGGACGCATGGGCGTGGGCAGATTTACGTTGGTGGACGGGGATACTTTTGAGGAAAGCAACCTGAACCGCCAGCTATGCGCTTTGACCTCCACCCTCGGCAAAGCGAAGGTCGAGGTCACAAGGCAGCGCTTGCTGGATATCAACCCTACGGCGAAGATCACGGCGTTGCAGGCCTTTTATCTACCTGAATCGCCGGTTCCGATCACACAAGACGTCGATATGGTGGTGGACGCCATCGATACCGTAGCCGCGAAGATCCACATCGCCCAAACGTGCGCCGCGATGAATATCCCTTTAATTTCCTGCATGGGGATGGGTAACCGGCTGGATCCATCGTTAATTCGCATCGGCGATCTTTTCCAAACGAGCGGCTGCGCGCTTTGCCGCGTCATGCGCAAGGAGCTTCGCAAACGCGGCGTTCAACAGCTGCGCTGCGTATATTCTTTGGAAGAAGCATGCGCAAGTCAAACGGAAAACCCGGAGAAGAAAGGCCGCAGAGCCGTTCCGGGTTCGGTGGCCTACGTGCCTTCCATTGCCGGCTTGATGATGGCGGCGGACGTGATCGCCTCACTTTGTAAACAGACGAATTCGGGGGAATGCAGTTGAAACCGAAGATCGTGATTATCGGCAGCGGTGTGATCGGCTGCGCCGTTGCGCGGGAACTGAGCGCTTATGACGCCGAACTGATTGTTCTGGACCGCGCTGCGGACGTGGCGGAAGGCGCCAGCAAAGCCAACAGCGGCCTGGTTCATGCGGGATACGATGCGAAGCCCGGTTCCGCAAAGGCAAAATTCAATATCCAGGGAAGCCGGATGTTTGAAGGCTATTGCAGGGAGCTCGACGTTCTGTATATTCAGAACGGTTCGATGGTCCTTGCGTTTGACGAGCAGCAGGTGGAAACCCTGCAAAAGTTGCTGAGGCAGGGAAATACCAACGGCGTCGAAGGGCTGGAGATTATCTCCAGGGAACAGATACTGGCCCTGGAAGAGCATACGAACCCGGAGGTTGTGGCCGCCCTTTTGGTGAAAACGGGGGCGATCACCTCTCCATACGGGCTGACCTTTGCGCTTGCGGATCACGCGAAGCTCAATGGCGCTGCGTTTCACTTCAACACGCAGGTACATCAGATACGGAAAACTGGCAACGGCTTCCTGCTTCACACCGGCAACGGCACCATTGCCGCTGATTGCGTTGTGAACTGCGCGGGCATCGGCGCGGGAGAGCTGCACAATCAGTTATCGGACCGCAAGGTAACCGTAACGCCGCGAAAAGGCGAATATTATCTTTTGGATCACGAAGTAAAGCCCATGTTCACCCATACGATGTTTCAGACGCCGACCCTTATGGGAAAAGGCGTGCTCGTATCGCCGACCGCGCACAAGACCCTGTTTCTCGGGCCGACCGCTGCCGACGTAGCGGACGGGACGGACGTAGCGACAACCAAGGAAGCGCTCCGGCTGATCCGGGAAAAGTCCCGGCTTACCTGGCCTGGCGAGAGCCTGAAAACCGTGATCACTACGTTTGCCGGTGTGCGCGCCCATGAGGCGGGCGATGATTTCATCGTCGGCTCGGTAGACGGTGTGGATGGCGCATACGAGGCTGGGGGCATCGAAAGCCCGGGGTTATCGTCTTCGCCTGCCATTGGGCTGTATCTTGCGGAATTAATCGCCGGTGATTTTCATCTGGTTCGCAAAACCTGTCGCATTCCAGCGCTCAAACATCTAAAGCCTTTCGCAGAGATGTCCAACGAGGAGAGGATTGAAGCCTGCAAGGCGGACCCTGCGTATGGTGCGATCGTATGTCGCTGCGAACAGGTAACCGAAGCGGAAATCCGCGCCGCGATCCGCAGGCCGGTTGGCGCCACCACGGTAGACGGCGTGAAACGGCGCGTGCGTCCGGGAATGGGCCGCTGTCAGGGCGGTTTTTGTTCTCCACGCGTGATGGAAATACTGTGTGAAGAGCTTGGCATTGATCTGTTGTCCGTCACGAAGAGCGGGGGCGGCAGCCGCGTGCTTGCCGGCAGAATTGAAGACGCGGAAGGAGCTGCCCGGCATGAATGAGATTTCTATCGACGTGCTGATCGTCGGCGCAGGGCCTGCAGGCGCCGCCGCCGCCATCGCCGCCAAAGAAAACGGCATTTCCAGCCTTATGGTGCTGGAACGTGAAACGGAAATCGGCGGCATTCTCAAGCAGTGCATTCATAACGGCTTTGGGTTGCATCGCTTTCATGAGGAGCTGACAGGGCCTGAGTACGCGCAGCGGGATATCGACCGTATCCATGAACTCCGGATACCGGTTCAGTGCAATACGATGGTTATCGGGATTGACAAGGAAAAACGCGTCACCGCCGTCAGCCGGGAGTATGGGCTGCAAATCTTCAAGGCGAAGGCAATTGTGCTGGCGATGGGTTGCCGAGAGCGGCCCAGAGGCGCGCTCGCGATTCCGGGTACCCGTCCGGCCGGTATATTTTCTGCGGGGACGGCGCAAAAACTCGTCAATATGCACGGTTACTTGCCGGGGAAGCGTGTGGTGATCCTCGGCAGCGGCGATATCGGCTTGATTATGGCGCGAAGGATGACGCTTCAGGGCGCAGAAGTGCTTGCCTGCGCTGAACTCATGCCTTACTCCAGCGGCTTGAACCGCAACATCGTCCAGTGCCTGCACGATTTCAACATCCCGCTTTTGCTTAGCCATACGGTTGTCGACATTCGCGGGCGCGAGCGGTTGGAGGGCGTTACCATCGCCAAGGTGGACGAGAATCTGCAGCCCATTCCGGGTACGGAGCGGGAGTTCGCATGCGATACGCTTCTTCTCTCCGTGGGTTTAGTCCCGGAAAACGAGTTAACCAAACAGCTGGACGTGGAAATGTCCGCGGCGACGCAAGGCGCTGTGGTGGACGATTCTTTGCAGACAAGCCTGGAAGGCGTGTTTGCGTGTGGTAACGTACTGCATGTGCATGACCTGGTGGATTTCGTCAGCGAAGAGAGCGCCAAGGCGGGAGCGGCGGCGGCCGCATTCGCACTGGGCCATCCGGCAAAGGTTCGTTCCATGATCCCCGTAACGGATGGCAGCGGCGTGCGCGGCGTTGTGCCGCAGAGAATTCGGCAGGCTCTTGACGCCGCGCCAGCAATACCGGTCAGGCTGATGTTCCGCCCGGATCGGGTTTACCGCAACGTTTCCGTTCAAGTGCTCGACGGCCGGAAGGTGATATTGTCCGTGAAAAAACGGATCCTGGCGCCTGGCGAAATGGCCGAACTGGAGCTTTCCGCTGAAACGGTTGCCGGACTTTCGGCAAACGGTATCACCATCCGCATCGAACAGTGAGGAGACCGGTATGGAAAAAACGCTGACGTGTATCAATTGTCCGATCGGCTGCCAGTTGACCGTTACCGTTGACGGAGATCAGGTAACGCATGTGGAAGGCGCGGGGTGCGCCCGCGGTGTAGCTTATGCAAAACAGGAAGCGGTCAACCCGACGCGGATGGTGACCGCCGTTGTCAATCTGCCCGGCTCAGAGGTACCGCTGAGCGTAAAAACCGCGGCTCCGATCCCCAAGGATTTGATTTTTGACTGTATGTCCGCTATCCGCGGCGCCTCCGTTTGTACGCCGGTCCATATCGGGGACGTCGTATGCAAAGACGTTTGCGGAACGGGTGTCGACGTGATCTCTACCCGCGACATTCCGTAAACTTGCCGCCACTATTGTTTCGTGCTATGATGGAAGCGCACAAAAGCAATAAGGAGCGCAGGGGAGTGGTCGCATGCCCATCAGAGTAAGAATATTGCCTGTCATCTGCCTGATTATCATCATCACCCTCGCGTTTACGTTTTTATTCTTCCACAAGCAAAACGAGATTAAAACGCTGGATGAGCGCTACATCGAAGCGCTGTCCTATCATCAGTATTTGGAAAACAAGCAGAATAAGCTGCAGGAAACGCTTGCCGCCCTTGGCACCGATGCATTTATCGAAAATATTGCCCGCACGAAGTATGGTTATATGAAGTCGGATGAGCTTCGCTTCGTCATCACCAACCCGGAAGTGCTATACGGAACACAGGAAACCATGTCGCCGTGAGAAAAGCTGTGATCGGGATCGGCTCCAACTCGCTTCGCATGCTGGTAGCCGATCATGAAAACGGCCGACTGCGCACAGTCCTCCGAAGTAGGGTAGGGCTGCGCGTTTTTGCATCCCTGGATTCGCAGCTTTATATCAAACCGGAAATGATCCGCAGGATCAGCGACGCCGTAAACCATATGAAGCTCGAAGCGCTGGCGCTGCATGCGGAAACCGTGCACTTGTTCTCGACCAGCGCAGTACGGGACGCAGCCAATCAACAGGAGATAATCGATCGCATCGCCGCGGAAACAGGTTTGGCGCTCCAAATCTGCTCGGGTGTGCTGGAGGCAAAGCTGTCGTTCCTCGGCGCCGCGGGATTGAGCAATTCGGGAATGATCGACATCGGGGGCGGTTCCACGGAAATTGTGATCGGGGAAGGGGAAGCGATCGAATTCTCCGCAAGCATACAGGCCGGGGCGGTTCGGCTGTACCGTGAAATGCCGATTGAAAACGCATCCGATGCGGACCGCGTGAAGGCCTATGTGCAGAATCTCGCCTTGGAGCTTTTTCCCCGGATCATGAAATGCAAAACGCCAACCGTATGGGTTGGCGTCGGTGGAACGATGACTGCTGCCGCAGCGTATTTGCAGGATGTCGACTGGAATACGGATCAAGGCATCGAAGGGTATTTCGTAAACCGTTCCGCATTGCAGCGTGCCGTTGTACAACTGTCCGGCTTATCCAAGGAACAGCGGGGCGCACTCCGCGCAATTCCGCAGGACCGGGCGGATATCATCGTTCACGGTTTTGTCATCCTGCTGGCTTACATGGAGCTTCTCAACATCCGGCAGATTCAAGTGACCCAGCGTACCAACCTGGACGGGTATTTACTGGCGATTACAACGGCCGAATCAGGATCAACGGCGTAAGCTCCCCGCCCTGCCCGCTGGGGTTATCGCGCATGGCGTCCTGAATCTGTTCGTCGGTGAGC
>JAEWTC010000061.1 GCA_023459675.1 Bacillota bacterium
TGCTGGGGCTGATCGAAGTATTCGGCGCGGCGTTTTTGGGTGCGCTGACAGGCGGCATGTTCGGCTCCGAATATAAGGACGTGCTGGCCTTCACCATTCTCATCCTGATTCTGATCTTCAAACCCAGCGGCCTGCTGGGCAAGCCCGTGGGAGAGAAGGTGTAACGATGCAAAAACTCATCCAAACCGTGAAAGCGGATCAAGAGGCATTCTCCCTCAAGGAGCTCAGCGGCAAGCAGCGTGTGTCCTTCTTCCTGTCCGCCGCGTTTGTGGTCGCCATGCCCGTGTGGCTGTTGATCCAGCCGGGCAGCAGCGTTGCGTTCGTGCTGTTTTTGCTGTCGATGGTGGTCATTCAGAAAATGAAGCTCCCCACGTGGCTGAAGCTCGTGATCGCCGCGTTGGATCTGGTGGTCGTCATCCCCATCGTCGGGCAGACCTCCGGCACGTTCGCCCGCGTGGCCACGATGATCGGCATCTACGCCATCCTCTCCGTAGGGCTGAACATCGTGGTGGGCTTTACGGGGCTGTTGAACCTGGGCTACGCGGCCTTCTACGCGGTAGGCGCGTATACGTACGCGATTTTCGCATCCTCGCAGGCGAACAACTTCATGCCGTTTGGGCAGTTTCCTTTATCAGGCAACTGGTTTTGGGCGTTTCTACTGATCGGGCTGGTGGTTTCCGGCTTCGTCGGGTTTCTGCTCGGGCTTCCGGTACTGCGCCTGAAGGGCGATTATCTGGCCATCGTCACGCTGGGCTTTGCGGAAATCATCCGGCTGTTGTTCAATAACCTGTCCAAGCCCATCAACATCACCAACGGCCCGATGGGCATCACGCCCATCCAGGCGCCGATGCTGTTCAACCTGAAGCTCAGCAAGCCCGTGGATTTCTACTGGATTGTGCTGGTGCTGTTTTTGCTGACGTTCCTCGTGGTGAAGAACCTGCAGAACTCCCGCATCGGCCGCGCCTGGGTTGCCATCCGCGAGGACGAGCTGGTGGCGCGCACCATGGGCGTGCCGGTGGTGCGGATGAAGCTTTTGTCGTTCTCCATCGGCGCGGGGCTTGCGGGCATGATGGGCGTGGTGTTCGCCGCCATGCAAAGCTACGTGGACCCCACCAGTTTCACGTTCATGGAATCGATCATTATTCTGTGCATGGTTATCCTGGGCGGCTCGGGCAACATGAAGGGCGTCATCATCGGCGCGCTGGCGGTGATCGTGCTCCAGCTCCAGATTTTGAAGGACGTTTCCAACTACCTGACCTCGCTTGCCACCGCGGGCGTACTCACGCTGCCCACGTGGCTGAACCCCGCCAAGTACGAGCGCCTGATTTTCGGTTTGATTTTGGTGCTGATGTGCATCTTCCGCCCCAACGGAATCTCCCCGGAGAAGCGCGTGCTCAAATTAAAGCAGCGCCTCGGGCTTGCCCCTAAGGGCGATCTGCCGGCCCCCGGCGCGAAGGAGGGCAAGTAGCATGGCTCTATTGGCTGTCAAAGGGCTGACGAAGACCTTCGGCGGGCTGACCGCCATCAACAACGTGGATTTTTCCATGGACGAGCACCTGATCGTCAGCGTGATCGGCCCCAACGGCGCGGGCAAGACCACCTTTTTCAACATGATCTCCGGCTATTACCCGGTGGACAGCGGCACCATCACCTTCGACGGCCACAGCCTGACCAAGCTGACGCCCGAAAAAGTGGCCGCGTACCGCATTGCCCGCACTTTTCAGAATATCCGCCTGTTCCAGAACATGCTGGTGGCCGAGAACATTCTGGTGGGCTGCTACATGAACATGAAATCCAACATCGCCGATATCGTGCTGCGTACCCGGCGCATGCGCCGCGAGGAGGAGGAGGCCTATGAAAAGCTGCTGGGGCTCCTCCGCTACGTAGGGCTGGAGGGCAAGGAGGGCGAGGTGGCGCGTAACCTGTCCTACGGGCAGCAACGCAGGCTGGAAATTGCCCGCGCGTTGGCCATTGAGCCGAAACTATTGATGCTGGACGAGCCCGCCGCCGGGCTGAACCCCCGGGAAACCGAGGAAATGAAGAACTTTATCCTCCGCCTGCGCAGCGACCTGAACACCACCATTCTGCTGATCGAGCACGACATGAAGCTGGTCATGGGGCTGAGCGACCGGATTACCGTGCTCAACTACGGCACCAAAATTGCCGAGGGTTCGCCCGAGGAGATCCGCACCAACGACGACGTGATCAAGGCGTATCTGGGCGTGGAGGAAGGCGACGAAGCGGAAGCAAGGGAGGTGTTCCAATGAGCGAACCGATTTTAGCGCTGGAAAACGTGAACACCTTTTACGGAAAAATCCACGCGCTGCACGACGTGTCCTTCACGGTGCAGCCCGGCGAGATCGTCACCCTGATCGGCTCCAACGGCGCGGGCAAAAGCACCACGCTTCGCACCATCTCCGCCCAGATCATGCCGGCCACGGGCCGGGTGCTGTTCCAGGGCAAGGTCATCAGCCGCACGCCCGCGCACGAGGTGGTGGCGCTGGGCATCGCGCAGGTGCCGGAGGGCCGCAAGATTTTCCCCCAGCTTACCGTGGAGGAAAACTTGCAGATGGGCGCGTTCCGCATCACCGACGCGAAGAAAAACGCCGCGAATTACGCCCGCGTGTACGAGCTGTTTCCCCGCCTGAAGGAACGCCGCCGCCAGCGCGGCGGCACACTCTCCGGCGGCGAGCAGCAGATGCTTGCCATCGGCCGCGCGCTGATGAGCGAGCCCAGGCTACTGTTGATGGACGAGCCCTCCATGGGCCTCGCGCCGATGCTGGTGGAGCTGATCTTCCAATCCATCAAGCAGCTCAACCGCGATGGGATGACCATTCTGCTGGTGGAGCAGAACGCCAAAAAGGCGCTGAAGGTTTCCAACCGCGGCTACGTGCTGCAGACGGGCATCATCACCCTCACCGGCACCGGGGAGGAGCTTTTGAAAAACGACACCGTAAGGGAAGCGTATTTGGGGTAACTACGCAAGCGCAAACGGGTAAACAGGCCGCTTTCATTAAATGGAAGCAGCCTTCGTTTGTAAGCGATACCCTTTGCCCTCCCGCAGCTGACAACGCAGATCTGCTTTTATCAACAGGCTAAAAGCCGCTTTCGCGATGAAAGCGGCCTGTTGTTTGCAGTTTACAACCGACTCAGCTGAACTGCGCGTCGAACAGCTCGCGGTAGAAGCCGTGCTTTTCCATCAGCTCGTCGTGGGTGCCGCTTTCCACCACGTTTCCGTCCTTCACTGCGAGGATCAGGTCCGCGTTTTTGATGGTGGACAGGCGGTGGGCGACGATGAAACAGGTTTTATCCTGCATCAGCGCGCGCATGGCCTGCTGAATCTGCGCCTCGGTGCGGGTATCCACGTTGGAGGTAGCCTCGTCCAAAATCAACATTTTCGCGTCCACCAGCATCGCCCGGGCGATGGTCAACAGCTGCTTCTGGCCCTTGGACACGTTGGCGCCGTCGTCCGTAAGAACCGTATCGTAGCCCTGCGGCAGCCCCAGGATGAACCGGTGGATGCGCGCCGCTTTCGCCGCGGCGACCACCTGCTCCATGGTTGCGCCGGGCTTGGCGTAGGCGATGTTTTCAAAAATCGTGCCGTGGAACAGCCACGTATCCTGCAGCACCATGGAGTAGGCCTTGCGCAGGCTGTCCCGCGTAACGCACTGCACGTTTTGCCCGTCCACCGTGATGCATCCTTGATGGATATCATAAAAGCGCATCAGCAGGTTGATCAGCGTGGTTTTGCCCGCGCCCGTAGGGCCAACGATGGCGATCAGGCTGCCGCGCTTGGCTTGAAAGCTCAAATCCTGCAGCACGGGCTTTCCCTCCGCGTAGCCAAACGATACGTGGGACAGTTCCACGTCGCCCATCACGCCTTGCAGCGGCTGCGCGCCGGGCGCGTCCGGCACTTCCACGGGCTCGTCCAAAAGGGCGAACACGCGGTCCGCCGCGGCGAGCGCGGACTGGAGCTCGCCGTAGATGTTGGCGATCTCGTTGATGGGGCCGGAAAACTTGCGGCTGTAGAACACGAAGGCCGAGATGTTGCCGATGGTGATGCCGCCCGCGATGTAGGAAAGCACGCCGAACACGCTGATGAGCGACATGGACAGGTTATTGATGAAGTTGACGCTGGGCCCGGTCATGCTGGAGAAATATTCGCTTTCGTAATACGCCTCGATGACATCGTCGTTGAGCCGGTCGAAGCTCGTTACGGTGTTGTTTTCCTGGTGGTACGCCTTCAGGGTTTTCAACCCCGAGATCATTTCCTCGGCGTAATCGTTCAGCTCCCCCATTTTCTTGGAGCGCTTGCGAAACAACGGCTGCGTGCGGCGGGTGATGAAGCCCGTAATCACCACGGACAGGGGCACCGTCACCGCGAATACCAGCACCAGCTCCGAAGAGATCGCCAGCATCAGCCCCAGCGAACCGACGATGGTGATGATGCTGGTGAGCACCTGTACGACGTCGGAAGACAGCGAGGTGTTGATGGTATCCACGTCGTAGAAAATGCGGCTGATGACGTCTCCCACGGGGTGGGTGTCGAAAAAGCCGACCGGCATTTCCGCGATGCGGTTGAACAGGTCCCTTCGCATGGAACGGGTTACGTTGCGGCTGATGTAGACCATGAGCACCGACAGCAGATACGAAAACAGGGACGACGCGAGGTAGAACCCCGCCATCAGCGCCGCGAAATGCAACACGCCCTGCATGTTCACCTTGCCCGGCACGGCGCCGATGCTGTCGATCGCCTGGCCGGAAAGCGCGGGGCCGATCAGCGCGAAGGTGTTGGAGGCGATCGTAAGGCCGAAGGCAAGCAGCAGCAGCCACTTGAACTTCAGCAGGTATTTGGCGACCCGCAGCAAAATGGCGCGGCGGGGCTTGCGGAATTCCTCGCGGCTAACGCCGCCGCTGCCGCCGCCCGGAAGGCTATGCATGCACGTCACCGCCCAACTGCAGCTGCGCAATTTCCCGGTACAGCGCGCAGGTTTGCATCAACTCCGCATGGGTGCCCATGCCCTTGACCTCGCCGTCCTCCAGCACCATAATTTTGTCGCAGTGCATCACGGCGCTGATGCGAAGCGCGATGATCAGCATTGTGGAGCCGGACAAGCGCTTGAGCTCCCGGCGGAGCGCAGCCTCCGTTTTAAAGTCCAGCGCGCTTGCCGAATCATCCAGCAGCAGGATTTCCGGGTTCCCGGCCAGCGCGCGCGCCAACAGCAGGCGCTGCTGCTGCCCGCCGGAGAAGTTCTGCCCGCGCGTCTGCACCTGCGCGCCCGTGCCGCCCGCGTTTTGCACAAACTCCCAGCCCTGTGCGCTGCGGATGGCGCTGTCCACCTCGTCCATCGATACGGCGCGGCCAAGGCGCACATTATCGGCAACCGTGCCGCGGAACAGCGTATCGTTTTGAAACACCACGCCGATCCGCCCGCGCAGCTGCTCCAGCTTCATGTCCCGCACGTCCTGCCCGAAGATCCGCACCGCGCCCTCCTGCGCTTCGTTAAAGCGCAGGATCAGGCGGATGATGGTGGACTTGCCCGCGCCCGTAGGCCCGAGAATGCCCAAAGATTCCCCGCTGCCCAGCGTAAAGGAAACGTCGTGAAGCGCGTTTTCGGTACCGTTATAGGAAAACGTTACGTGATCAAACTCGATATGCGGCGCGCCGCTTTCCGCAAGGCCGTGTTCCTCCCCCGTTTCCTCGTCCCTGGCGGCCATGACCTCCGCAATGCGCTGGGACGACGCCAGCGCCTTGGAGGCCATGGTGAGAATGCGGGTAATGGTGAGCATGGCGTTTAGGATGATGGTGAAGTAGTTGAGAAACGCGATGATTTTACCGACGTTGGACAGCCCGAAATTCACGCGCGTAGCGCCCGCCACCACCACGAGCACGAGGCCCATGTTGAGCAGCAGCTGCATGATGGGCCCGTTGACCGCCATCACCATCGAAGCCTTCATTTCGCTCTGCGCCACGTCGTCGTTCACGGCCTGAAAGCGTTTCTTTTCGTCCTCGGATTTGGACAGCGCGCGGATGATGCGGATGCCCGTCGCGTTTTCACGCACGACGCGCACCAGCTTGTCCACCGCCTGCTGCAGGCGGCCGTATAAAGGCACGCCCTTTTTGGAGATGTAGTAGATGAGAACGCTCATGAACGGAAGCATCGCCACCAGAATGAGCGCTAAAACCGGGTCCAGAAGAAGCGTCATCAACAGGCCGCCCAACAGCAAAATGGGCGCGCGGATGCCGATGCGCTGCGCCATGCCGATGACGCGGTACACGTTGTAGCTGTCCGTGGTCATGCGGGAGATCAGCGACGGGATGGTCAGCCGGTCGATCTCCGAACCGGACAGGCGGGTGATTTTCTGGAACAGGTCGTGCCGGAGGGTGCGGGTGGAATCCCGCGCAACCCGCGCCGCCGCGCGGTTGGCGGCCACGTTGGAAACCCAGGCGAACACGGAGCTCAACAGCATGACCCCGCCCCACAGCAGCACCTGGCCCCGGTCGCTATTCAGGGCTACCGTGTCGATAATGTACGCCAGGATCCACGGGATCAGCAGATCCATGATCGTTCCGACAAACTTGACGGCCGTTCCCACCAGAACGCGCCGGGTATAGGGTTTCACATAGCGAAGTATTAATTCCAAAACGAATGGCTCCCTGCTTTACATATGTAAGGGCAGTATACGCCCGAATGGAAACGGTTTCAATATAAGGAAGCGTTTCATTTTCGGACGTACGCCCCCAAAAGCCTTTGCACGCGTCGCTTTTGCGCGGCGTATCTTTTTTTTGCGGAAGTTTCGCGCGGGGCGTTTTCGTGTATGATAGGGGAAGGCTTCGCAAACGATGAACTGCCGGGAGGGATTGGAGTGGGAAAGCCGCGAAAGCTGCTTGGCATGCCGACGTCGCCGTACGCCGTTTCCCTGATGCGGCTGATGGAAACGCAGAGCCGCGAAACGATCGCCGCGTGGTGCGCGGCGTACGCGCAGGCGCACGTTTTACCGATTTATGAGAACGCCTATCCGGGCGACAAGCGCCCCGCCGCCGCCCTCGCCGCCGCGCGGCGCTGGTTTTCGGGGGAAGTTGCGTTTCGGGATGTGAAGAATATCATTTTGAACGACTGCCACGCGGCGGCGCGCGAGGCGGAAAAAAGCCCCGCGGCGCAGGCCGCCGCGCGCGCGTGCGGGCAGGCGGCCGCCTGTTACCACACGCCCGCGCACGCGCTGGGTTTTGCCGGATACGCGGCGGCGGCGATCCTCTACCAGCGGCTGGGCGTAAACCGGGACGCGGAAACGTACGACCAGGCCGCCGCAGGGGAGTTTGCGAAGATGGAAGAAGCGTTTCGCGCCATGACGGCGGCGGACGAGTCCCAGCCCGCAACGATCGGCCGGAACAGCTGATCACGCGGCAGCGCGGCCTTGCGGCCCGGACGGCGAAAATAGGAAGAACAGAGGTTTGGAAATGGCACGGATCCTGCAGGGGAAAACATTGTTCAGTCTTGCGGAAATCTACCGCATCTACGTATCGGCATTGCGCACCGTGCCCCTGATGGCGCGGGGCGAACGAACGGGGCTCCTGTCCAAAGCGCTGCGGGAGCGGCTGATGATCGCCGTGACCGAGGTCAACGGCTGCGCACTGTGCTCCTGGTACCACGCCAGAGTGGCGCTGGAAACGGGGCTTGATTCGGACGAAATCAAGCAAATGCTCGCGGGCGAATTCCAAGGCGCGCCAACGGCGGAAGCCACGGCTCTGCTGTTTGCCCGGCACTACGCCGATACGCGCGGAAAGCCGAGCCCCGCGGCCTGGCAGCGGCTCTGCGCCACGTACGGCAAAGCCGCGGCGCTTTCCATGCTGGGCGCGATCCGCGGGATTATGCTGGGCAACGCCATCGGCATTCCCTCGGGCTCGCTGTTGCACCGGCTTGGCGTGAAGCGCCTGCAGAAGGACAGCCGCAGCACCCTTCTTTACGAGCTTGCCGTGCTGGCGGCCTTTGCCGTGATGACTCCCCTTGCACTCCTGCACGCCGCCGTGGCAGGGCTGCTGCGCCTGCCTGTTGAACCGTGACGCCGGCGGACGCAAATCAGATAAACTAAACGGGAGAAACGGGCGGCACATGCCGCCCGTTTCCATGGGAACAGATTCGGGTATCCGGCCGCATCACTTGGCGCTTTCCGAGGCGGCGGGAGTTGGCGCGTCCGCCGCGGTGCGGCCCAGGCGGAGGGCTAGCCTGAGCAGCGCAAGCATCACAAGCAGGAGACCCGCGGACAGCCAGTACGCAATCCGGTAGCTGCCGGTATGATCGAAAATCATGCCGGAAACCGGGGAGCCGATCATAATGCCGATATTTTGCACCGCAAACAGAAAGCCGAACAGGGCGGTAAAATCCTCCTGGCGGGTGAACACGTCGTTGATCATGTGCGACAGGGTACCCAGCTGCAGGGCGTTGCTGTACCCGATGCAAAGCACTGTGAACACCAGCAGCGCCACGGTGGAATCGGCAGTCAGGAAACCCATGCATACCAGGCCTACCCCGACAATCCCCACGGCCGTGTTCATCAGGCTGACCAGCCCGAACTTATCAAACAGCAGGCCCGTGGACACGTGGCCGATGACGATACCCAGCGCAAGCAGTAGCGACAGCACCTGGGAAACCAACGCGGGATTAACTCCCAGCGCCCGCAGCGCGGGGATGCTGTTGGAAAAGCAAGGGCCGACCGTAAACCCGATCAAAAGCTGCACCGCCACCAAAAGCCACAGCCGCGTTGTGCCAAACAAATGCCGCAGCGTTCCCTTTCCCCCGGCACGCTGCGCCGCGGGGTTTACTGCCTTGTCGCCCGCTTCCGCTTCGCCGGGTTTGGGCTTTTCCCGGATAAACACCAGCGAGGGAATGGCGATCGCCGCCATCAAGATCGCAGTATACAGAAACGACTGGTTCCAGCCGAAACGCTCGATCCACAGGCTGACGAGCGGGTTGATCAGCATTCCGCCAAAGCCCACCGCCGTATTGATGACGGCGAGCATCAGCCCCTTGTTTTTGGTGAACCAGTTGTTGATGATGACGTTGTAGGAGCTCAGCGTACCGATTGCGTGCGCAATGCCGTACAGCGCGGACCCGATGCCGATCATCCAGATGTTATCCGCAAACGAATACGCCATAAACCCGGCCAGCACAAAGCCCATACCCACGACCATCAGCCGTTTGACGCCGAAGCGCACGGCAAGCCTGCCGAAAAAGAGGCCGAGTACGGTGCGGGTGATCAAACCCATGGTGAAGAACATGAAGTTCGTCGTCGCACGGTTGACGTGGAACGTATCCGAAATGGACGCCACATAGAACGACAGCGTATTGTTGCCCATCGCGTTGATGGAAAACGCGAGCAGCGTACACGAGAGCACAACGATCCAACCGTAAAACAACTTTGTCCTTTTCAAAACGCTTTCCTCCGAAAAACGGCGAACGTGGCATTCACCGAATGTGCTTTTTCCGTTCTCCAGCCGCAGGCGGCGAAGACTTGATGCGGTTTGGGGTACGCGCCCGATTTTGTCCCATGATTGCCGTAAAAAGGCGCTCGGCGACAGACCGGTTGCAGGCCCCGGAGTTCCATACCCTATGATTGAACCCTATGTTTATGGGATATCTCTTCCCGGAAATGGACGTCCAAAGTTCGGTTCCATATCGATGACAGGGCGGAGGACGGCGAGCCCCGGGCAGCGCTGTGAACGCTTCCACGGGCAATATTCCGCGGCTTACCCTACCCTATTGCACGCCAAGATAGGTTTGCAGGATTTCCTCGTCGCCCAAAACGTCGGCTGCCTTGCCGGTATGAACGATCGTGCCTTTGGAAAGGATGAACGCTTCATCCGCCAGCCGCAGCGCAAACTTCGCCTTCTGCTCTGCCAGCAGCACCGAGTATCCCTCCGCCTTGATCATCAGGATGATCTCCCCGATCTCGTTGACGATCAGCGGCGCGAGCCCTTCCGTAGGCTCGTCCATCAAGAGAAGCCTCGGATTGGTTACCAACGCGCGGGCGATTGCCAGCATCTGCTGCTCACCGCCGGAAAGCTCGGACGCGAAGTTCCCTTGCCGCTCTTTGAGCCGCGGGAAGAACCGGTACACGCGCTCCGCATTCCAGTCGCCTTTTTCCGATGCGTCGCCCGCCGAAGGCTTGCGGTAATATACGTCCAGGTGTTCCCGCACTGTGAGTGATTTAAAAAGCCGTCTCCCCTGCGGCACATAACCGATGTGCAGATCCGCAATCTTGTAGATCGGAAGGTGCTGAATCGGTATGCTTCCAAGGCATATCTCGCCGCTCTTGGGCGGGGTCAGCCCCATGATGCTGCGCAGCGTGGTCGTTTTGCCCATGCCGTTGCGGCCCAGCAATGTGACGACCTGCGCTTCCTCCACAGAAAGCGACATCCCGTGGAGCACATGGCTGAAACCATAATAGGTGTGAATGTTCGTAAGCGTCAGCAGGCTCATTTTTCTGCCTCCCCCAGATATACGCGCTGCACATCCTTGTTGGCGCGGACGTTTTCCTTGGTGTCGGTGATGACCTCGACGCCGTTGTTGAGCACCATGATGCGATCCGCCACCTCGAACACCAGGTCCATATCGTGCTCGATGATCAAAATCGTAATGCTGCGGTTGATTTTGCGGTTGATCGTGTCGATGATGATCCTGCTCTCCGCGTTGGATAATCCCGCGTTGGGCTCGTCCAGGCAGATGATCTTGGGGTCGCTCGAAAGCGCCAGGGCAAGTTCCACCAGCCGCTGATGTCCATAGGGAAGGTTTTTCACCAGCTCGTTTTTACATTCCGAAAGCCCGAATTGGGCAACCAGCGAATCCGCCCGTTCAAAAAGCTGTTTCTGGCTGCGGAGGCTTTTGAACAACATAAACTTGCTGTTTTTCTTCGTGCCCATCAGCGCAAGAAGGATGTTTTCCACCACGCTCTCACTGGGAAACAGCGTCGTGATCTGGAACGTGCGGGAAAGCCCAAGGTTCACCAGTTTATTGCTGGGCAACCCGGTAACGTCGCGGCCAAAGAGGAAAATACGGCCGGACGTCGGCGCAAACTCACCGCTGATCATATTAAAGAGGGTGGTCTTCCCGGCGCCATTGGGGCCGAGTATCGCAAGCCTCTCGCCCGTTTTGACCTGCAGGCTCACGTCGTCCACCGCCTTGATTCCGCCGAAGTGTTTGGAGATATGCTGCAGTTCAAGGCAGTATTCGCTTGCGGTATTCGCCTGCGGTATTCCGGCAGTTCTACTTCTCATATTCATCCTTCATCCATACAGATAATTCGAGCGCTGAGGCCCCGGCCAGGGGCTCTTCCGGCGGACATTGATGAAAGACCGGAAGAGCCTTGGCCAAGCGACGGTACAAAGTGCCTGGCCGGGGGAACGACGGGCTTCGTATTACGGCGTAGCAACCGGCCAGGTTTCGGAGTACCGCTGTCCGTTCATGAACTCCTGGGGATCATACGTCCAGAACTGCGATACGGCTTCATAGGTCTTGATGAGCTTGTTGAACAGCGTGCCGTTTTCATACTGCAGCTGACGGATATAGACGTTGGGAATGGATTGGCCGTACTGGTCGAATTTGATCGGCCCGATGACGGTATCATACGTGTCGCTCTTGATGAGCGCGGAGATTTCCGGAGCTTCGCCAAGCGTATCCACCTTGGCTAGCGCCTTATCCAGGATTTCCATCGCCGACCAGAACTGCGCGACGTTGGCGCTCATGATACGCCCGGTCATCGCCGTGAAGTCGTCCATCAGCTTTTCTTTGCCGGGTTGTTTGCCGTCCCGCTCCGCGTAGAAATTCTGCACGGTGTAGAAGCCGGCGCACTCGGGGCTCAGTTCGCTGAAGAAGGTCTCTTCCGCGCCGGCAGCGCCCGCGACCAGGGTTAAGCCTTCGCGCTGGGTGACGCCGTATTCCACGAGCTGCTTTTCAAACTGGATGGCGTTAGAGCCGCTGATAATGAATACCAGGCCGTCTACCTCGTCCAGCGGCAGGGAAGCGATAATGGCGGAATAGTCGGTCAGGTTGTTGGGGATCAGCTGTTTCCAAACCACCTTGCCGCCGTTTTCTTCAAACACGCGCTGGAAACCGCCGGTCGTCTCGTAACCGTAGAGGAAATCGTACCCAAGCAGCGCAACCTTCTTTAACCCCAGATCCTTGGCGCAGAAATCGCCAAGCGCGTGGAGCATCTGCGAGCTTGCGGTGGAGGAACGAACCAGGTAATCGCTGGCCTGCAGCATGGTGGCGTCGTCGCCTGCGGCGGTCGAGGTCAACAGCATCGCGCCGACTTCCTCGCAATAGCTTTTCACGGAGTATAACGCCGCGGTAATCGACGGCCCGATCAGGATTTTGCAGCCGTCCATCTCCACCAGCTTCTGCGCCTTGGTCAAAGCCGCGGACGCATTGGCTTCGTCGTCTTCCACGATGATTTCCACCGGGAAGCCGCCCACTTTACCATCGTGCTGATCCATCCACAGCTGCACGGCGGACTTGATGTCCGTGCCGTTGGCCGCGGTATAACCCGTCAGGGGGGTCAGCAAGCCGATTTTGATCGTCTCTTTTTCCTGAGCAAAACTGGTCACGGGAAGCATGAGAACCATCACCAGACAAAGTGTGATGCACAAAAGACGTTTGAATGACATTCCAGTTTCCTCCTCATTGTGTTTGTTTCGTGTGGGTGTGCCCAAAGCAACTGCATCAGGCAAAGGTTCCCGCGCGGGGGGCGTTCAGTTTACCAGCGTTTTCTTGATGCGATCCCTCCTTTTGAGGACGTACTTGACAACGTTCTGATAGGTACCAACAACGCCGCCCGGAGACAGCATGACCACCAGGATATAGAGGACGCCCATGACCATCGTCCAACGGTCGGTCAGGGAGCTGATGACGTTGCGCAGAATAATAATGACGGTCGAGCCCATCATCGCGCCGACCAGGGAACCCGCGCCGCCCAGAAGCGTCATCAGAAATGCCATGGAGGACGCCATCGTGTTGATGTCGCTGTGGCTGACGAAACGGTTGAACAGGCAGTACATGATCCCGGCCAGGCCGGATAAGAGACCGGCGAACACGTAGGTGATCAGCTTGTGCATATAGATGTTGTACCCAAGCGCGCGCATCCGTTTGCGGCTTTCCCGGATCCCGTGCACGGTCAGGCCGAAGGGGGAGTTCACAAACCGGTACGCCAGGATGATGACCAGAACCATGACGATGAACAGTAAATAGTAGAAATTCACCGAGTTGGAAAAGTTGATGCCGAAGAAGTGCGGCCGTTTGATGCCGCCCATGCCGTTTTCGCCGCCGGTGATCGCGGTTGCTTTATAAGCGATTCCCCAAATGAGCTGCACCAGCGCGATGGTGATCATGAAGAAGGTGTTGTCCCACGTTTTGATGGTAATCAGCCCGAACACCAGGGACAAAAGCCCGGCCATGACCAACCCCATCAATATGGCGGGAATGTAGTCCCACTGCATCTTGGTCAGCAGATACCCGCAGGTGTAGGCGCCGAAGCCAAAGAACGCGGACTGGCCGATGGCCAGCAGCCCGAAGTAACCCGTCAGAATATCGATACTGATGGCGTAAACGCTGAAGATCATCACCAGGGAGCCCAGCGTATGAATGTAGGAGTTCTTCGCAACCAGCGGCAGAATTCCGATGATCAGGGTCATCACGATGAGCGCCGTGCGGTATTTGCGCGCGCTGGTGGGCAGAAAAATTCCGTCGGCGGCAAGTTTGCGCTTAAACATTCTTGATCTTCCTCCCCGTTCTCTTACTGCCGCTCAACAAGCCGTTGGGCTTGAACACAAGGATCAGCACCACCGGAAGGTACGTGGTAAAGTAGGAAAGCGTCGGCAGCATCGCCTGGCCGAACGTGCTCAACGTAGCGATCAGCATGCTTCCGTAGAACGCGCCTTTCAGGTTGCCCATCCCGCCGATGATGACGATGGCAAGCGACAGCGGAAGATAACTGAAACTCATGTTGGACGCAAGCCCCAGAAACCCGGCGCCGAGCACGCCGCCGAACGCGGCCAGAAACGCGCCCAGCAGATACACCAGGATAAACAGCAGATCCACGTTGACGCCCATGGCGCGCGTGGTTTCCTCATCATCCACGCCAGAGCGCACCATAGCGCCGACTTTCGTGCGGTGAACCAGAAATTCAAGCACCAGCATCACAATGATGCCCACCAGCAGCACGAACATGCGGGACACGGGGAACAGCGCACCGCCGATGTTGAGCGTACCGGCCATAAAGGACGGGGTTTCCAGGATTTTGGGATAGCCGCCGAAAATGGCCATCAGCGCGTCGTCGAACACGAAGATCAGCCCAAGGCAGAGCAGCACCTGCCGCTGCGGGTTTCCCTGCAGGCGGTACAGAAGGAATTTGAAGACGAACGCGCCGAGGATGCAGATGGCCGCCGCGGAACCCAGCACCGCCAGAATGAAGCTGCCGGTCAGGCCGTAAATCCAGTACCCGACGTATCCGCCGGCGGTAAAATAGGCAACGTGCACGAGGTTGACGATTTTCATCAGGCCGAATATCAGCGAAAACCCGCTGGCGATCATGAACAGCAGCGCTCCGTAGGAAATGGAGTTCAGCAGCTGCGTGAGAAAGAAACTCATTCTCCCAACCTCCGATCTTTTAAATTAAAGCTGCAGGGCGGACGGTTCCAATCTCACCGGCAGCCAGGCAAGGAACGTTTGGATCCAACGGTCCCAGTAGACCCAGGTATGCTCGCCGAACGGTTCCTCAAAATACGTGTAGCGGTAAGGGTCTCCCTCCAGGCTTTGGAAGAAATCCCGCATATGCCGCGCCTGCGCAAGGTTGCGGTCATAGGAGCCGACGGTGTGGAACAGCTTCGGGCAGGGCTTCCCCTGCGCAATGTTGCGTTTGGCCAGCACATACAGGTCGTTTTCGGTTCCGATCGGGGTTTCGCCGTGATTTAAGCCCCAGCAGAACAAATGGCGCTGGTCCGACACCGTGGACGAGAAGGATTCCGCCTCGTTGCGCGCCTTGAACCCGATCGTGCGGATATAGGCGTGGTTGCCGTTGGACAGCGATCCGATGGCCGAAAACTGCTCCGGCAGCGAAAGCCCGATCTTCGCCGCCCCGTAACCGCCCATGGACAGCCCCGCGATGAACGTATCCTCCCGCTTTTGCGAAATGGGGAAAAGCTTGCGCGCGATCTGCGGAACTTCGTAAGCGGCATAGGAGAAAAAGTCCTCGCCGTACACCATGTCGGCATAGCCGGAAAGCTGCGCGCCGGGCATGATGACCGCAACGCGCCGGTCGCAGGCATAGCGCTCGATGCTGGTGTAGCGCGACCAATTGCTTGCGTCGTGCGACGTGCCGTGCAGCAGGTACAGCACCGGATACAAGTCGGTCTTTTCCAGCTCGGAAACATCCCCGGACATCTCCCCCTTATCCGGAAGGATCGCGAAAAGCGATTGATCCATCCCCAGGGCCGTAGATTTGAAGTTCAGCTCAATCAGCGACATCGCCCGTTTCCCCTTTCTGCGAAACCCACTGGAGGAAGCGCTCCAGCTCGTTTGCCCAGCAGCCCCAATCCTGCTTTCCTTCTCGCTCGAACCAGGCCGCGCGCAGCCGCGGGTCCGCGGCGAACGCACGGGAGGAAGGCAGGCCGGCATCACCGGAACCCGCCGCAATGTAGAAGCCGGGAAGTTTCGCTTCCGCTTGCGCGGCTTTATGTAGAAGCGTTTGCAGGTCGTTGTCGCTTCCGGGGATCGCGTCCGGGCTGCCCCAGAGGTTGATCATCCGCTTTACGGTGAGCCAGTCCCCATCCACGGGGCTTTGGAAGCTCTCCCGGTTATCCAGCCGCCCGGAAAACGAAGCGGCGGCGGCGAAGCGTTCCGGCTCGGCGAGCGCCCACTTGATAGCGCCCATGCCGCCCATCGACGCGCCCGCGATCAGCGTTTTGCCGTTATCCAGCGGAATTGCCGGGAGGATACGGCGCAGGTACGCCGGTACGCCTTTGCACAGCGATTGAAAGAAGCGGTAGCCGAAAGCCATGTCGGTATAACAGCCCTGCAGGCAGCTCACCAGCACAATCGCGATCCCATACCGGTCCGCAAGCCGTTCCGCCTGGGTGTGGCGAAGCCACCGGGAGCCATCCTCCCCTTCCGGCGCAAGCAGGAATAACGTGGAGGCCCGAAGCGGTGCGCCGGCGAAAAAATCGGAGGGCAGGAGCACATGAAGTACGCCGGCCATCTGCACATAGGAGCAGTAATTTCGAATGGAAACTACGGGCATTTAGATCACCACTTTTTACAAACTCTTGATTTATGCTCATTATATATGATACTCTTTATGATATCAAATATATAATTAACCATATGTGATATAACTAATATGTTATACAGGAGGAGATCTCATGCATCTGCAGCAGTTGCGCCAATTCTGCGAGGTTGCCAAAAAGGGCAGCCTGACCCGTGCCGCGGAGGATTTGTACGTTTCCCAGCCAGCCCTGAGTAAGACGATCAAAAGCCTGGAAAACGAGCTTGGCTTCCCGCTGTTTCTGCGCAACGGGAAAAACCTGGAGCTCAACGAGAATGGAAAGCTGTATCTGGAGCGCATCGAACGCGGGTTATCCTGCATCGACGACGCCAAAAACGAGGTCATGGAAAAAAACGGTTCGCCCGTGGAGGAGGTTTCCATCTCCGTATACGCATCCTCGCTGTCGTTTTCCAGCATCCTGCTGCGGTATATGCATCAGTATCCCAAAACCAACGTGAACCTGTTCATCGTGCTATCGGATAACCCGAATTACTCCCGCTCCAGCGACATGTACATTATTTCCACACCCATCGTACCCAAGGGAATGACCGTGTATCCGTTGTTCACCGAAGAAATGGTGCTCGTCGTTCCCAAAGGCCATCCGTTGGACGGCCGGGAAACCATTACGCTATCCGAGGCCGCGGACTGCAATTTTGTGTCCGGTATTCACGGCGCTACCCGCGCCACCACCCGCACATACTGCCATTTCGCGGGATTTGAACCCAACGTGGTCTTCCAGACCAACGACATTTACGTGCTCCGGGAAGTGGTGCGGGCCGGGCTGGGCGTTGCGCTGGTGCCCAAAATATCATGGGCGTCCGTTATATCGGAGCATACGCACGTGATCAAGGTAACGTATCCCGTTTGCGAACGCTCGCTGCTTTTGGTGACGCTTCCCAACAAGTACCTGTCGCAGGCGGCGCTGAACCTGAAAGATATGATCCTGCAATCGTACCGGGAAGCCGGGGAAACGGGCGTACTGCGCTAAGGGCATGCATGAGGGACGTACAGGCCTCAGGGGATGCCGGAACCAAGCGGTACCAACGCGGGATTTCCGCAAGAGCCATCCAAAAAACAGGCTGCAAACGCAGCCTGTTTTGGTTTGATTTCCGCCGGGGTTATTTCGTTTCCAGCGCGAAGGATTTCAGCATCAGCGGTTCGTTGCCGCCGCGGTAGAAGAAGTAAATCGCCTGTTTGCCGTCCGGAATGGCGATCGGCGCGGAGAACTCCTCCCAGACGTTGGAGGCCTGGATCGGGATTGACCCGAGCGCTTCCCCGTCCCACGCGGTTTTCACGTCGAAGGTTCCGCTGGCGTACCCGCGCGTTGTGATCTTCACGCGGCGCACGCCCTTGCAGGCAAAATACTTGAAGCCGATGGTGGTTCCGTCGATAATACCGTCCACGTGGCCGTCCACTTCGTCGCCGTCGCGGCCGTCCTGCGTGATTTTGGGCATGCCGGGGAAGCCGACCAGGGGGTGATCCTCCCGCGTGAACAGGTTGCAGGCGATATACGCCGGATACTCGCCTTCCCCTTTCAGCGGCCCGCCGTTAAGGCCGCAGGAGGTAATCTCCACCTGCGGGATGGAGCCGTCCGCAAGGATTTGGATGGGTTCGGCGCAATCCTGCCGGCTGTACCAGTGGTTGTTGGTCTGCCGGTGGTAGAAGATATACCACTGCCCCTTGATTTCCACAATACTGCCATGGTTGTTTGCGCCGTAAGCCGTAGGTTTGTCCGCCGGCTTGTAGGTAGAGATGTGCATGTCGTTGTTGCTGATAATCACGCCGCCGTAGGTGAAGCCGCCGGTCGGCCGGTCACTTACGGCGTAGCAAAGCTCGTGCATCGCGGAGGACGAATACACGAAATAGTATTTCCCGTTCACCTTGCGGATGGAAGAGGCTTCAAAGAACGGATGCGCCTCGAAGCTTGTGCCCTTCGCATACGCGCCGCCGGGCACCACGAAGGCGGGCGCTTCCCGGATGGTGAGCATATCCGGCGCGAGCACCGTAACCATGGAACCGTGCCGCGTCGAATCCCACGCCCAGGAAAAGCCGGTGTAAAGGTAGGTGACGTCTCCCTCGGTCAGCACGCCGGGATCAAACTGCGGCTCGTCGCCCGCGCGCTCGCCCAAACGCGTTCCGTCGGCATAGTGCACGTAACCGTGGAACTTGTAAAGCCCCGCGGGCGTATCGCACACGGCGACGGAAACGAAGCCCACCTTGTCATACACATAGTACAGGTAATACCGCCCGTCCGGGCCCTGGGTTACGTCGGGCGCGAACAGGTTCATCTTCCCGTCGCGGTTGATGGGATCGGCGTTTTTGGGGAAAATCACGCCCTCGTACCGCCAATCGCTTAAATCATCCACCGGGGCCGACCAGCAAACGTAATCGCCCATGCAGAACACGTACCCGTTGAAAAAGTCGTGGGAACCGTACACATACACCCGATCGCCGAAAACGTAGGGTTCGCCGTCCGGAATGTATTCCCACGAAGGAAGATAGGGGTTGAACGCCTGTTTTTTCATACGTACCTCCAATCATCGTGATCCGTTTTTTTCGCTCCGAATATATACGCGTTTGGGTCAATTCACGGCGCGTAACGCGGCCGCAGCGCGTACGTTTTGCCGCCCGCCGCGGCAAACGCAAAGCCCAGCTGTGTTTTTTCGGTCCCGATCTCCTTCCCTTCGCATGTGACCATCAGTTCGTCTCCGACAACCGACACGCGACCGTCTTGCATGGGCACAACCGCGGCGCCGGTCAGGCGTCCGTCCTGCCAATCCATATCCACGGTCAGCCCGCCCCGGGCCTTCAGCCCCCGCACGCTGCCCTTGCGCCAGGAGGGCGGCAGCGCGGGCAGCAGATGCAGCGCCAAATGGCTTTGCAGCAGGCATTCCGCAATCCCGGCCGTCGCGCCCAGATTGCCGTCGATCTGGAACACGAAGGTGGCGTTGAGGAGGTTGCGCGTCGTGGAATGGGCGATCATCCGATTGATCTCCCGCTCGGCCGTTTCCCGGTCCAGCAGGCGGGCGTGGAGGTTGATATACCAGGCCAGCGGCCAGTGTTCCCTGCCCGCGCCGTGCGCGATGCGCAATTGCAGGGATTTGGCAACCGCCCGCATCAGCTCCGGCGTATCGCGCCAGTTGATGCTCTGGCCGGGAAAACAGGCAAACAGGTGCGACACGTGGCCCATGCCCGGCGTGAGCTCCGGATACTCCCGGTCCCATTCCAGAAGTTGGCCCTGCGAGCCGATTTGGTCGGGCGGCAGGCGGTCGATGATCTCCTGCCAGACGGCCAGCTTGTCCGCATCCAGGTTCAGCAGCGCGGCCATCCGCCGGCACATGGCAAAGAACTCCCGCAGGATTTGGTTATCCATCGCCGGGGCGGCGCAGACGGGCGTATCGGTTCCGTTTGGCAGCAGGTAGCGGTTCTCGGGCGAAATGGAAGGGCAGGTGATCAGCTTTCCGTCATTCTCGATAAGGAAATCCTCGTAAAACAAAGCCGCGTCCCTTACCACCGGGTACATGTCCCGCAGAAACGCTTCGTCGCCCGTGTGGAGATAGTGCTCCCACACATGCAGGCAGAGCCACGCGGTGCCGGTCACCCAGGGCATCGCCGCCATATACCAGTCCTGCGGGGCGCAGTCGCCGTAAAAATCGGTATTGTGGTGGCAAACCATACCGCGCATGCCGTACATCGTTTGGGCGGTTTCCCTGCCCGGCTCCCGCATGGTTTTTAAAAGATCCATCAGCGGCGCGTGCAGCTGCGAGAGGTTGCAAACCTCCACAGGCCAGTAGTTCATCTGCAGGTTGATGTTGATCGTATACTTGCTGTCCCACATGGGGGTAAAATCCATGTTCCAGATTCCCTGCAGGTTCAGCGCAGAGCTGTTTTCACGCCCGCCCGATACGATCAGGTAGCGGCCGAATTGGAAGTAGAGCGCGGCAAGGGAAGGATCGTTCACCCCCGCCGCGGCGGCGGCCAGGCGCTTGTCCGTCGGCTCGTTCGGCGCCGGGCCCAGGTCCAGCGTGCAGCGGTTCATGTAGGAGGAAAAATCGGCGATATGCGCCGCCCGGATTGCCTCGTACCCCTGCGCCTGCGCGGCGTTCAGCTTGCGCAGCACGTCTTGGGCCGGGTCGCTCGCCCGGTTGGACGTGGAAGAGGCCAGAAACAGCGTTACCGTTTGGCAGCCGCGCGCCAGAAGCTGCGTATCCGGGTTCTCCAGTTGCCCGTCGCAAAGTACCCTCGCCGCGGCCGCGAACGCCGTTGCGGCGTCGTTCCCGCGCATCATCAGCGTTTGCCTGTCCACGGTGCGGATCGAATCCGCAAACACCGTGCCCCAGCCGCCGGCGCTGACCAGCTGGCCCGGCCTGCGGTCGTCCTCGGTTACTGCGTCTGCAAACGGCACACGGTCGAGCATGACGTCCAGGTTGATCGCCCCCGGCACGGAGGCGGTCAGCCGCAGGCAAAGCACGTCCCAATCGTGGCTGATCAGCATCTCGCGCCGGTAGCGCACGCCGTTTTGGGTATGCGACACCGTAAGGACGCCGGTCATCAGGTCCAGATCGCTTTCGTAGTCCTGCGCGCCTTCGCTTGTGGGAATCCAGCCGATGCAAAACGGCAGCCGCCGGTTGAGCGCAAGGTTCAGCGTGCCAAGCGTGGTGTAATGCCGCATGCAGCCCGGCGTTCCCGCCATATACTGCATGATCAGCTCTTCGGCGCGGCGGATGCTGCCCGAGAGGATCAGCCTTCGGATCTCCGGCAGTTTATTCCGCAGCGAGGCGTTGTTGCGGTCCATCGGCCCGCCGTACCAAAGGGAATCGTCGTTGAGCTGGATGCGCTCAAGCCCCGTATGCCCGTACGTCATGGCGCCGAGCCTGCCGTTGCCAAGGGGCGTCGCGTCCTGCCACATGGGCGCCGGCGTGCGATACCGCAGATGAAAGGGGTGATCCATGCCGTTCACGCTTTCCAAATGATGTTGTTATACCGGTTTTGTTCTCAAACACCGCCGGCGGCACCGGCGGGAAATATCGAAAACAGTATACCATGTTTTCAGCGCCGTGCACGGGCACACGCGGCGTTTTTTCGCGCGATTTATGCCGGAAATCAGGCGCCATGCCCTTGGAAAAGCAGGCGCCGAAGTGTTACAATGGCGGAAACGGAAGGAGCGGCACGCGATGACCAGAAAAAGCACGCTGTACCGGGCGCTTTGCGCGGCATTCCCCTACACCATCCCCATCCTTACGGGTTTCCTTTTTCTGGGAATTGCATTCGGCTACTATATGAACACGGCGGGGTTTGGCGCGGCGTACCCCATTGTGATCAGCGCAACGGTTTTCGCGGGCTCGATGGAGTTCGTCGCCGTGGGACTGCTGCAGCAGGCGTTCGACCCCCTGCGCGTGCTGCTGTTAACGCTGATGGTCAACGCGCGGCACCTGTTTTACGGGCTGTCGATGCTGGATAAGTACAGAAACACGGGGCGCAAGCAGTTTTTCTTGATCTACGGCATGTGCGACGAAACCTTCTCCGTCCAATGCGCCGCCGACATCCCCCCGGACGTTGACAAAGGCTGGTTCTACCTGTTCGTCGCGGCGCTCAACTATGCTTACTGGGTGCTGGGCACGGCGGCGGGGGCGGTTTTGGGTTCGCTGGTCGTGATCAACACCGAAGGCCTTTCTTTTGTACTTACGGCGCTGTTCGTGGTGATCTTCCTGGAGCAATGGCTCAAGGAGAAAACGCACCACAGCGCGCTGCTGGGGCTTGGTTCCGCGTTCGTATGCCTGCAGATATTCGGCAGCGGCTCGTTCATCCTGCCCTCGATGTGCGTGATCCTCGCCTGCCTGACCATATTTCGCAAGCCTCTGGAAAAGGCGGGTGAACGAGCATGACCTTACCGCAGCAGATCATCACCGTTGCCGTGATCGTGCTGGCCACGGCCGCCACGCGCTTTCTGCCCTTCCTTCTGTTTCCCGCCCGCAAGCCCACCCCCAAATACGTCCGCTTTCTGGGCGAGATGCTGCCCTCCGCCGCGCTGGGCCTGCTGGTGATCTACGCCTTCAAGGACGTAAGCCTGGCGGGCGGCGCGCACGGCCTGCCCGAGCTGATTGCCACGGCCGTGATCGTGATCCTGCATCTGTGGAAACGGCAGATGCTTGTGTCCATCGCGGGCGGCACGGTCGTTTACATGCTGCTGGTGCAGCTGGCGTTTTAGGCGGGGCACGCCGCCGCGCCGAGTTTCCCGTAAACGCTATGCAGGCTCGATTTTTCTGTGCTATAGTATAGCAAACACGTACGATATTCACTTTTTACGGGGGAAACGTATGAAATACCTGGAACAACGGGAAAACCGCATACACGGAACGGCGGATTTCCCGTTCGCCTATTACGACATTGCGCCCGAACATCCGCGCTACATCATGGTGGATCACTGGCACCCGGAGTATGAGATCATCCGGATCCGCGAGGGTACGCTGCAGTTCAAGCTCAACGGCCGCCAGTACGCCGGCCGCGAGGGCGATTTTTTCATCGTACAGGGCGGCGCGCTGCACGGCGGCGTTCCTAAAAACTGCCGTTACGAATGCGTGGTGTTCAACCTCCATACCGTTGCGCAGCAGTATCCCCCGTGTATGCAGCTGCTCCAGCCCGTGCTGTTTGGCAGTTCGCAATTCAAAGAGCACATCGTTTCCCCGGACGCGCAGCTGGCCCAGGCGGGGGACGCGCTGTTTACCGCGCTGCGGGAGGACAGCCCGTACCGCCCGTACCTTACCCTGGGCGCGGCGTATACGCTGATCGGGCTGCTGCTGGAGCGCCATACGCAGCGCTGCCCCCTGAAGCCCCAGGAAGCCGAGCTTCGGCGGCTTGGGCGGATTAAGGACGTGCTGCGCCTGATCCGCACCCGCTACCAGGAGGATATTTCCCTGGAGGAGCTGGCCGCCAGCGCGCACATGAACAAGCGGTATTTCTGCCGGTATTTCCGCGAAATGATGGGGAAAACGCCGATCCAGTACCTGAACTATTACCGCGTGGAATGCGCCTGCGAGCTGCTGTCCGCCTCGGACAAAACCGTATCCGAAGTCGCCCATGCCTGCGGGTTCAACAATATCAACTACTTCGTGCGCGTGTTCGGCGCGCATAAGGGAACCACGCCCAGCTTTTACGCAAGGCATTCGCTGCCATCCTGAACAAAGAAGGGGAAATTTATGAAATTTACGGACGGCTTCTGGCTCAGCAAACCGGGATACGAGCTTTTCAACTGCGCCCAGGTGCAGGATACGCGCTGGGAAGGCGGCGCGTTTGCCGTGTTCTGTTCGGTGATCCCCATCACAAACCGCGGCCAGACCTTGGCCGGGCCGATGCTGACGCTGCGCTTCACCGCGCCGCGCGCCGGTATTCTGGCCGTGAAGGTGACCAATTACGAGGGCGTCGGCCGCAAGGAGCCGCGCTTTACGCTGTATACGGACGGCGGAACGGTGAAAGCGGAGGAAACCGCCGATACGATTACCGTGACCTCCGGCTCCCTGTCCGCGGTGATCACCAAAAAGCAGTTCAGCCTGCGCTTCTTTGAAGGCGGCAAGGCGCTGACCGGGCTTGACCGCCGCCATTTGGGCTGCGTGAAAACCCCGAGCGGCTGGTATATGCGGGCGAAGCTGGATGTGGACGTGGGCGAAAAGCTGTACGGGCTGGGCGAGCGGTTTACGCCGTTCGTTAAAAACGGACAGGTTGTGGACGTGTGGAACGAGGACGGCGGTACGTCGTCGGAGCTTGCGTACAAGAACATCCCGTTCTACCTCACCAACCGGGGCTACGGCGTATTCGTAAACTCCACCGACAAGGTGAGTTTCGAGCTTTGCTCCGAGGCGGTGGAGAGCGCCCAGTTCTCCGTGCCGGGGCACAGCATGGAGTTTATGGTGATCGGCGGCGGAGGCCAAAAACAGGTGCTGGGCCGCTACACCGCCCTCACCGGCCGCCCCGCGCTGCCGCCCGCCTGGAGCTTCGGGCTGTGGCTTACGACGTCGTTTACGACGGATTACAACGAGGAAACCATCAACGGCTTTGTGGGCGGCATGGCGGAGCGCGGCATTCCCCTGCACGTGTTCCACTTCGACTGTTTCTGGATGAAGGCGTTCGAGTGGTGCAATTTCGAGTGGGACAAGAGCGGCTTCCCCGCGCCGGAGATGATGATCCAGCGCATGCACGAGCGCGGGCTAAAAACCTGCGTGTGGATCAACCCCTACGTCGGGCAGAAATCCCCGCTGTTTCAGGAAGGCCGCGACAAGGGCTATTTCCTTAAGCGCGCAAACGGCGATGTGTGGCAGTGGGACATGTGGCAGCCCGCCATGGCGCTGGTGGATTTCACCAATCCCGCCGCCTGCGCGTGGTACCAGGAGAAGCTCAAGGCGCTGCTGGACATGGGTGTGGACAGCTTCAAGACCGATTTCGGCGAACGCATTCCCACCGACTGCGTCTATCACGACGGCAGCGATCCCGTGCTGATGCACAACTACTATACCCATCTGTATAACCAAACGGTGTTCGAGCTTCTGGAGCGCGAGCGCGGTAAGGGCGAGGCTTGCGTGTTCGCCCGCAGCGCCACGGCGGGCGGCCAGCAATACCCCGTGCACTGGGGCGGCGACAGCTCCAGCACCTATGCCAGTATGGCGGAATCCCTGCGCGCGGGGCTATCGCTGTGCATGAGCGGGTTTTCGTTCTGGAGCCACGACATCAGCGGCTTTGAGGACACCGCCAGTGAGGACGTATACGTGCGCTGGGCGCAGTTCGGGCTTCTGTCCAGCCATTCGCGCCTGCACGGCTCCTCCAGCTACCGCGTGCCATGGCTTTTCGGCGAAAACGCCGTGGAGGCCGTGCGCTCGTACGCGCGGCTGAAATGCCGGCTGATGCCCTATCTGTACGCGGCCTCCGCAGACGCGCACGAAACGGGCGTGCCCGTGATGCGCGCGATGGCCATGGAGTTTCCGGGGGATATCGCCTGCGAGGATCTGGACCGGCAGTATATGCTGGGCGGAAGCCTGCTGGTTGCCCCGGTGTTCCGCAAGGACGGCGCGGCGGACTATTACCTGCCTGCAGGCCGGTGGACGCACCTGTTGACCGGGCAAACCCGGACCGGCGGCGAATGGAAACACGAAACGTATGATTTGCAGAGCCTGCCGCTGTTCGTGCGGGAGAACGCAATCCTGCCGCTGGGGAAAAGCGAAACGCAGGTGGACGGCGATTATCTGGACGGGCTGGAGCTGCTTTTCTACCGCCCGCTGGAAGGCGTTCCGGCCGCGTTCAGCCTGGTGGACAGCAAAGGCAAGCGCACCCTGCACGGCGCGGCTATGATGGAAAACGGCGGCATTCGCCTGACCGTGAACGGCGAGCACAAGGGAATCCGCTGCGTTGTGCATGGCGACCGGCCCGCCGAAGCGTACCTCGCGCCGGGCGAACGGGAAATCCTGATCGGCTGACCGCCGCCGGAAACGGCGCGCTATATAACGCAAAAGGGTACGGCTTCCGCGGCGACTGTCCTCCCCCAAACCGTTGCGTATTCCCGTAACGGCGCGCCGACAGGGGGCGGAGCCCGGCCAGGGATCGGAAAATCGCGGCCGTAGCCCGCAGCGTGTAACCGCCCGCCCTGCCAGCGCAGCCAACCCCGCAACGGGCGAGCGCATCCGCAAGGGGTTCCGGCAGACCGACGGCCCCCCGCCTTATACGCCGCCCAACCGTATCGGCATATTCCCCCGGTACGAGGACCGTGCCGGCATCCAGCCCGCCGGGAGTTTGCGGTGAAACGCGGCGGCTTTATCGGCGGGTTCCCGGCGCGGCGAGCCGCGCCGCGCGCTTGTATATTCCTGTTTGCTATTGTATAATCGAAGGGAATCAGCAAAACTCCATACGCAAGCATAGGTTATCGATCGGCGGGGAGACCGTTTCCCGCAGCGTTATTTACACCGTCGCTTCCAAACCCTTAACAGGGCGGTCAGCCGCAAGCGAAGCGTTTGCGGGCGCCGCCCTACACGACAGCGAAAGAGGAAACCCGTATGCAGCTGATCGGCGTTTGCATTCTGACCGACGACGCGCCAAGGCTCGCCGCCTTTTACGAGACTGTGTTCCAGGAAACCCCGGTTGTGGAAGGCTCCCACTACGGCTTTCAGGCGGCGCAGACCGCGGTTTACAACCCCGGCGACGTGCGCGTTGTGCCCGACAAGAGTATGTCGCTGATGTATTTCGTGCCGGATCTGATGGCGGAATACCACAGGCTGCTTGCGGCGTTCCCCGCGCTCCCCGTGACCTCGCCGCCGGAACGCCGCCCGTGGGGCGCGTTCTCCTTTTGGTTTCTGGATCCGGACGGCAACACCGTAAGCCTTGTGGAACGGAAACCGGACGCGCCATAAGAGCTGCCTTTCTCCGCGGATAGCCGGACGATGCAGGAGGGCGTTGTTGTGAAACTGGACGGATTTGGGATCTTCGTAACCGACATGGCGGTGATGATCCGCTTTTACCGGGACGTGCTGGGCTTTGCCATCCGCGAGGAGGAGAACGCGACCAACGTATATCTGGAGAAGGACGGAACGCTGTTTCTATTCTACCGCAGAACTGATTTTGAGAAGATGACGAACACGGCCTATACCTACGCCAAGGCCGTCAGCGGGCATTTTGAGGTTGCGCTCAGCGTGGAAAACTACGCCGCAGTGGACGACGCCTATCAAGCCGTGGTTGCCAAAGGCGGCGTGCCCGTGCTGCCGCCGACCACCGAGCCGTGGGGGCAGCGCACCTGTTACATTGCCGATCCCGAGGGAAACCTGGTGGAAATCGGCTCCTTCCAGCCGTAACCCGCGAAAGGCCGTCGTATGCGTAAGTATGATCCGCTTTGGCGGGCTGTAAGCGGCGACGCAAGACCCGTTTTTCTGCTTACGTTTACGGAAATTGAGGAAATACTGGGTTTCCCGATTGACCATTCCTTCTTACAATATAAAAAAGAGCTGCAGGAGTACGGGATGCAGGTCGGGAAAATATCATTAAAAGAAAAAACCGTCTGCTTTCAGCGCTTGCCTAAGCCATAACGCCGCCGCTCCGCGTAGTTCCCGATTGCAGCAAGGAGCCGATATGTCAGAATCGATGGAACCGATTGTTCTGCGCAACGCAGCCGCGGTATTGCCCGAGGGTCTGCGACGCGCGGATATCGGCATGCGCGGCGGGAAGATCGACCGGATCGGCGAAGCGCTGGACGGTTATGAAACGGAGATCGACGCGCGCGAATATACCGTGATCCCCGGCATGATCGACACCCATACGCACGGCGCGATGGGCGTGGATGTGAACAAGGCCACGGCCGCGGATTACCAAACCCTGTCCGCGTTCTATGCGTCCCAAGGGGTGACCGGTTTCCTGCCCACCGTAATCAGCGACGCCGGGAACAAAATGCTGGAAGCCCTGCAAATGGCGGCGGACGCCCAGAGCGCCGTACGCGGCGCGGGTATTCTGGGCTGCCATCTGGAAGGGCCTTTTTTATCCGTTGAATACAAAGGCGCCATGCCGCGCCGGTATCTGCAGCAAGGCGACGCGGCGCTGATCGCGCGCTTTTTAACCGCCGCGCGCGGCTGCAAGCTATTGATGACCGTAGCGCCGGAGGTGCAGGGCGTGGATGCGCTGATGCACTACATAAGCTCCCAGGGCATCTGCGCCGGGCTTGGGCACAGTGGCGCTACATACGAGCAGGCGACCGCGTGCGTGCGCGCCGGGGCCGCGTTTTTTGCCCATACGATGAACGCCATGCGCCCGCTGGACCGGCGCGAACCCGGCATCCTCGGCGCGGCGCTGGAGAGCGACGCCTATTGCGAGTTCATTTGCGACGGCCTGCACCTGCACCCCGCCAACGTGCGGATTCTGTTGAAAGCCAAGGGCATCGGGAAGCTCGTTGCCGTATCCGATTCCATCATGGCGGCAGGCCTGCCCGACGGCGTATATACGCTGGGCGCGCATAAAATTATCGTCAAGGACGGAGAATCCACCCTCGGGAACGGCCATACCCGCGCGGGAAGCACGCTTACCCTGCGGGCGGCGCTTGTGAACTTCCTCCAGTTCACCGGGCTGCCGCTGCACGAAGCCATTTTGCCCATGACGGCGAACCCGGCCCAGCTATTGGGCCTTGACAAACAAAAAGGCCGCATCGCCCCCGGCATGGATGCGGACCTCGCGGTGTTGGACAACCGGATGAACGTGCAGTATACCTTCGTACAGCAGCGCATGGTTTACAAGCACAACGCGCAGTAACTTTACCAAAGCACCAAATAGGTCAGCAGCGCGAACAGCCCCACGCAGAACAACAGCAGACTGAAGCTCAGCGAGCGTTTCAACCGCTTCACGGAGCGGTTGAGTTCCTCGTTGCCCGCGGCCAGCACGCAGGAAAAATCGATGGACGACGGATGCCGTTTCAGCACCGAACGGTTGAGCAGAAATACGATAACGTTGAGGAATTCTCCCGCCGCAAAGGTCAGGCGGTTGCCGCCGGGCATGGGCACGCGCCACGCGCGAACCGCCAGAAGCCCGCGGCGGAACGCCGCAACGCAAAGCTCCGGCAGGGACGACACCGCCCACGAAACCGCGCAAACGCCTTGCGTCAGCCCGCGCAGTAGCGGCCTGTACACCCGCTCCTCCAGGCCGAACCGCTCCAGCCGCAAAGCGCGGTAGCCGCGGCCGCCCTCCGCAGGCACGCTCAGCAGGCCGCGCACCACGGCAATGTATACGATCAGCCCGACGGCGATCGATTTGGCCGCGCCCATCAGATTGTCCATCGAGAAGAAGGAAAACGCCTCCGCCTCCGTGCGCATAAACGCATCGCCCAGCGTCCCGGCGCCCCGGAGGAACACCGCGGGAAACAGCCCGAACAGCCACACGGAAACGGCCATCCCGCCAATCACAAGGCCTGCTCCGGGGGTGAGCCGGAGCTTCGGTACGGCGGCGGAACGCGCAGGGTTCTCCCAGAACAGGCAGATATAGAGCTTCAGCATATAGGCGAGCGTCAGCCCGCCGGAGAGCACGAACAGCCAATCGGCGGCGGTGTAAAGCCACGCACCCTGCGGCTGCAACCGGATATACTCTGCAAGGCTTTCGTGCAGCAGCGCTTTGCTGCCGTACCCGGAAAACAGCGGCACGCCGGCAAGCCCGAGCATCCCGGTTAAAAACGCAAAGTGCAGCACCCGCCTGCCGCGGCCAAGGCCCCGTATGGCGTTGAGCCCGGTTTCGCCCGCGCCTGACAACAGCGCACCCGCGCACAGGAACAGGAGCAGCTTCAGCGCCGAATGGTTTACCATATGCGTAACCACGCCCTGCGCGGCTACACCGTTGGCCGGCAGCAGCCCGTACAGCCCGGCGCCCAGCAGCATGAACCCGATCTGGCTCATGCTGGAGCAGGCGAGCACGCGCAGCATATCGCCCGCCAAAAGCGCGCGGAGGCCGCCCGCCACCATGGTGACGACGCCCGTCCAGAACACCAGAATATGCCACGCGGCAACCCCGCGCATCCACCGGCCGGACAGCAGAAGAATGCCGAAAATCCCGGCTTTGGACAGCACCGCCGACAGCAGGCCCGCGGCAGGCGCGGGCGCGGCGGCATAGGCGCCCGGAAGCCAGGTGTGCAGCGGAAACGCCCCGGCCTTGGCGGCAAACCCGATCAAAAGCAGAACGCAGGGCAGCAGCAGACGCTTCGTAACGTCCGGCCCGAGTACGGGAAACCCCTGCGAATAGCGCGCCATCAGCATGTCCTGCGGCAGCAGCAAAAGCCCCATCAGCATGCACATGCCGCCGATCACCGTATACCACAGCGTGCTCTGCGCCGCGCGGAGCGCTTCGGGCGTTTCCCGGTGGGCAACCCACGGGTAGCTGGCCAGCGACATCACCTCGAAGCATATGATCGTCGTGGGCAGCTGATCCGACAAAAACACGCCCAGCACGGCGGAAAACGTAAGCTGGGAGAAGAAAACGAAACGGGGCAGGTTCTTTTGCAGGCTGTGGTCGGAAAATGAGTAAACGGAAACGGCGCACCACAAAAGCGCGCTCAGCCAGGCAAACAGCACGCGAAACCCGTCGGCATAAAAGGCCACGCCCGCCGCGCAGAACGCCTCCGCCGTAAACGCGCCGTACAACCCATGGGCCGCCTGCCACAGCAGCGCGGACAGCGCAAACAGCGCCGCCACGCTGGACAGCAGCATGCACACAAGCGCCCGGCGCGCTTTTTTCCGCCCCAGCGCATACCCAAGCGCCGCGCCCGCAAGGGGCAGCGCAATCGCGATGATCAGCCACGGATGATTCGCCAAGCCAAGTCCCCCTTCGGTATGGACGACTACCAGATGACCAGATAGAACAGCAGGAGAAACAAACCGACGCAAAACAGCAGAAG
>JAEWTC010000062.1 GCA_023459675.1 Bacillota bacterium
GTGTAAGCACCACACAGGGTGCACGCTCTCATCGGTTGCCTAGCAGCTCAGACTTTTTGATCAGACTGTAAGCGGCTTGCGTGAAAAGGAACGATTACGGTATTCACTACGCCAGGGCTTCGCATCACTTACAAACGAGTAAGCGCAGCCCAAATCCTCCTGGCCTCCACTCGGTTTGATTGTCGCAGGCCGCACTCTCGTTTGCCTGCTCTGTCAAACCTCCCAACCTCAGTTCGCTTTACACTTCGTGTAAGCGCCACACAGGGTGCACGCTCTCATTGGTTGCCTAGCAACTCCACCCTTCTGAACCGGCTGACAGCGGCCTGGGTGTAAAGGGTCGTTTTTCGGGGTCGGCTTCGGAATGGCGCGGTGCCGTGTTCATCTGTTTGATCATGATGCCACCAGCCACCTTGGTTATCTTGTTGTGTAACCCTTTCAACCGGTTATCAACAGCTTAGCTGAAAAATGCACCCTGCTTTGTTGGATGGTAACCAAAGATATTCTAAGACGAGGTACCGGATGGAAACCCCGAAGGAATGTACGATACGCCCCATGGGGATCGAGGATTACGACGTGGTGTACCGGCTGTGGCTGGATACGCCGGGCATGGGGCTGAACCCGGTGGACGATTCCCGCGCGGGGATCGAAAAGTACCTGCGCCGCAACCCGGGCATGAGCTTTGTGGCGGAGGACGCGGGCGGGATCGTCGGCGTGATTTTGTGCGGGCACGACGGGCGGCGCGGCGTAATCCACCATACCGCGGTGCGGCCCGCATCCCGCAGGCGCGGCGTGGGCCGGAAGCTTGCACAGGCCGCGTTCGCGGCGCTGCGCGCGGAGGGCGTTACCAAGGCGTGGCTCGTGGTGAAGCAGGACAACGCCCTGGGCAACGCCTTCTGGGAACGCATGGGCTTTGAGCACAGGATGGATTTAACGTTCCGGGGCGTCACACTGGATCAAACATTGCTGTAAATTGGGAAATGGGAGTTTAAGCTATGATCGACATCGAAGGCTTTCAACAGTCGCTCAACGAACTGCGGGAAAGCGTGCAAAAATCGTCCGATGCGCTGCGCCTGCCGCAGCTTAAAGAGGAGCTTGCGGAACTGAAGGAAGAGATGAACAACCCCGCGCTCTGGGGTGATTTGGAGCGCTCTACGGTTGTCAACCGCCGCGTGAGCCAGATTGAGGAAAAGATCGGGCACGTGGCCGACCTGTTTTCCCGCCTGGACGATATCGAGGCCATGCTCGCGCTTTTGGAAGAAGAGGCGGACGCGGAAATCGCCGCCGAATGCGAAACGGAGCTGGATGCGCTCAAGAAGGAGGCAGACCTTTTAGAGCTGGAAACGCTTCTGCGCGGTGAGTACGATCACTGCAGCTGTATCCTGAGCCTGCACGCGGGTGCGGGCGGCACCGAGGCGCAGGACTGGACCCAGATGCTCTACCGCATGTACACGCGCTATTGCGAGCGCATGGGCTTTAAGGTGACCGTGAACGATATGCTCGACGGCGACGAGGCGGGCATAAAATCCGTCACCTTTCAAGTGGACGGCGAGAACGCCTACGGCTATCTGCGCTCGGAACGCGGCGTGCACCGGCTGGTGCGCATCAGCCCGTTTGATTCCAACGCCCGCCGCCATACCTCGTTCGCCTCGCTGGACGTGGCCCCCATCCTGCCCGAAAACGAGAAGTTTGAGGTGAACATGGAGGAGGTCCGCATCGACACCTACCGTTCCGGCGGCGCGGGCGGCCAGCACGTGAACCGTACGGACAGCGCCGTGCGCATGACGCACATCCCCACGGGCACCGTGGCGCAGTGCCAGAACGAGCGCTCCCAGATTCAAAACCGCGAGGTTTGCCTGCGCATTTTAAAGGGCCGCCTGATGGAGCTTCGGATGCGCGAGCTGGAAGACCAGATGGCGGATATCAAGGGCGAGCTGAAAAAGATCGAGTGGGGCAGCCAGATCCGCAGCTACGTTTTCCAGCCCTACACCATGGTCAAGGATCACCGTACGAACTTTGAAAGCGGCAATGTGGACGACGTGATGGACGGCAACCTTTCCGGCTTCATCACCGCATATCTGAAGAAGATATAAGAACCAGGCCGGACGGCGGCTTTCCCGCTTACAGGAGGCGCACATGGAACCGTATGCAAACCGGGCGCGGCGCGGGCCGCGGGTGAGCGCCCTGGGCGCGCTGCTATCGCTTGCGCTGGGGCTGGGCCTTTGCGTGCTTTCCATGGCCTATGCCGCGGGTTTGCATATCACGGATCTGGACAGCTTCCGCAAGGCGGCGGATACGGCGCTGGTGCAAACCGGCGTATTGACAAGCGAGGACGCGGAGCGTTTCGCGCAGGAAACCATCGGCTACATCACCGGCAGGCGCGCCGCGTGGCTTTCCGCGGTTACGGTGGGCGGGCAGGTTGTGCCCGTGCCCGAAGCGTTTGCCGTGCATATGGCGGAGGTGCGGCGCTGGGTGTCGTCGTTTCACTTCGTGCTGCCGCTGATGATCCTTACGATCGTGCTGCTGGTCTTTCTGACGCTGATCGGCGCGATGGCGATGCGAAAGCGCATGTTCGCGCCGCGCAGCTACTATTTGGGCGCGTTTATTCCCTTGCTGTTTGCTGGCGCGGGCTTTGCGTGGGCGGCGCTGGATTTTGAAAGCTTCTGGGACGTGCTCCATCAGGCGCTGATCCCCGGCGGCATCTTCGCCGCGGGCGAACCCGTGATGCAGCTGTTCCCGCTGACGCTGTTTTCCGGCTATACCGCGGCGATCGCGCTCACGTTCCTCTATTGCCTTGTGTTCGTGGCGCTGGCGCCCGCCGCGCTGCTGCTGATCGACCGGCGGGCGCGCAAACGCCGCGCGGAGCGCGAGCAGCAGCCCCCCTACCAACCGATGGAGTACCGTTGACGAATGCGGATTTTAGCGCTGGAAACCAGCTGTGACGAAACGGCCGCCGCCGTTGTGGAAGACGGACGGCGGATTATTTCGAACGTCATTTTCTCTCAGATGGATATCCACGCCCTTTACGGCGGCGTGGTGCCCGAAATCGCCAGCCGCGCCCATGTGGAGGCCTGCGACCGCGTGGTGGATCAGGCGCTCAAAGACGCGGGGATGACGCTTGCGGATGCGGACGCGCTGGCCGTTACCGCGGGGCCGGGGCTGGTGGGCGCGCTGCTGACCGGCGTCAACTGCATGAAGGGCATCAGCTACGCAACCGGCAAGCCGCTGATCCCGGTCAACCATATCGAAGGGCACGTCAGCGCGAATTTCCTGACGCACCCGGAATTGGAGCCGCCGTTTTTATGCCTGGTGGTCAGCGGCGGGCACAGCCATCTGGTAACCGTGAACGATTACGGCCGCTATACGCTTCTGGGGCAGACGGCGGACGACGCGGCCGGCGAAGCGTTTGATAAAGGCGCGCGCGTGCTGGGGCTTCCCTACCCCGGCGGGCCGCACTTAAGCAAGCTGGCCGAGGGCGGCGATCCCGCTTTTCTGAAGCTTCCGCGCCCCAAGGCCGAAGGCCGGTACGATTTCAGCTTTTCAGGGCTCAAGACCGCGTTCATCAACGCCGTGCATACGCTGGAGCAAAAGGGGCTGCCGCTGCCCCGCAAGGACCTTGCGGCCTCCTACCAGCAGGCCATCGTGGACAGCCTTTGCGAGAAAACCATGCTCGCCGCAAAGGAAACGGGGCTGCAAACGCTGTGCCTCGCGGGCGGCGTAAGCGCTAACGGGCTGCTCCGGCGGCAGATGGCCGCGCAGGCCGCGGCGCTGGGCCTCACCCTGTGCCTGCCCGCCGTGGAGCTGTGCACCGATAACGCCGCCATGATCGCGTCCGCCGCCTATTACCGGCGGGAGCAGACCGCGGAGCTTACCCTGAACGCCGCGCCCGGGCTGCGGCTGGTGTAGGACGGGCGGATTTTCGCGCGCAGTAAACCGATTGACGCGTTATCACTGTAATGGTACAATACGAGAATACTAGTATCTCCGCCGGTCGCCGCGGGATGGAATGAGGAGCAGCATGAATATTACCGAACGCTTCGCGCGCGAAACGGCGAGAGATTACGCGCTGAGAATGCTCAAGCGCAACATCGCCTCCATGGAGCTGGAGCCGGGCGCGATGCTCAGCGAGAACGAGCTTTCCGCCGCCATGGGCTTAAGCCGCACGCCGGTGCGCGAAGCGCTGATCGAGCTATCCAA
>JAEWTC010000063.1 GCA_023459675.1 Bacillota bacterium
GGCGCATGCGCCATGCCATCGGCTATGCCTGCTCCACTCATCCGCTCCGAGTTATCGTAAACGTTTACAGCGTTGCTCATCCGTTTGATGCGGCAGCAATGATGGGTGGAAAGCCGCAGACCTTTACCTGCGATTGCGTCCGTTTAACAGGCGCAGGCCAACGAAACGGAGACGGCTGGCGGACAGGAAAAGCCCGCCTGCAGAGTGAGGCGGGCGGGAACGTGGGCGTGCAGCGCTGCGGCGCGGGTATTCAAATGGATCGGAGCAGGCATCTTGCCCCGCGGCGGGGGTACCTCAGTGGATCGGAGCAGGCACCTTGCCCCGCGGCGGAGTACCTTAGTGGATCGAAGCAGGCGTCTTGCCCCGCGGCAGGAGTACCTCAGTGGATCGGAGCAGGCGTCTTGCCCCGCGGCGGGGGTGTGCTAAGGTTTTGGTGCGGGTACTTGTCTTCGTTCGATGCGAGAGCGTCGGAATGGCGCGGGCATATTGGCCGGACGGGAAACCCTTGCCCGCCTTGCAGACATTCCCGCCCGGAGGCGCGGGCTTTCTCCGTTTGATATCAGCATATCCGCCGGGCACGGAAAGAGCAGGGCATGGAACGTTTCCGGCGTATTATGGCTCCCGGAAACGGATGTATTGCAGATCGACAAACGTTTTTTGCAGCGCTTCGGATACAAATTCCCCGATGCCGGCGAAGCGGAACCCGCACTTTTCAATCACCCGGCGCGAGCGGGCATTTTCCGCAAAGTGGCAGCAGGTGAACGCGTCCAGCATCAGCGTGTCAAACCCCCAGCGGATGACCGCGGACACGGCCTCGGGTATCAGCCCCTGCCCCCAGTAGTCCTGCGAAAGCACATACCCGATTTCCTTCATGCGCAGGGCGGCGTACTCCGGCAGCGCGTTGGCAAAGGAGGGATGCAGCCCCAGCGTGCCGATCACCCTGCCGCTCTCCCGATGGACAATGGCGAAGATATCCTTGCTTTCGACGAGCGAGCGCAGGATTTTCTCCGATTCCTCCCGGGATTCATGGTGTTTCCAGCCCGCCCGTTCGCCGACGCCCGGCACGGAAGCGTAGGCGTAGAAATCCTCCAGATCGCCCATCCTGAGCGCGCGCAGCGTGAGCCTCCGCGTTTCCAGCGCATGCTCCGTTACGTTGACGGAAACGTCCATACGATCCGCTCCTTAAACGATAGTCTATGCTTGGATATTGTGCATACCCGGGCAGGTTTGTCAAGCGCCTGTGCAAGGGGAAGGGTGCGCCGCGGGCGCCCGCCCCATATCTTGCGGTTGATTTTACGAACGTATGTTTGTATAATGGAATAGAACATATGTTCGCTTTATTGTTTGAATGGTTCGGCGGGAGGGTGGTTTTTCTGAGCCGCGTTGTGCTGCATGCCGATCTGAACAACTTCTATGCTTCCGTTGCGTGTCTGGAACGGCCGGAGCTGCGGGAGGTGCCCATCGCCGTATGCGGCGACCCGGCGCTTCGCCACGGCATCGTGCTGGCCAAAAATATGGTGGCCAAGCGGCAGGGCGTGATCACCGGCCAGGCCGTATGGCAGGCGAAGCAATGCTGCCCGAATTTGCAGGCCATCAAGCCGGATTTTGAGGCCGTGCTCAAGTACAGCCAAACGGTGCGGGGCATCTTCTCCCGCTACACCAATCGCGTGCAGCCCTTCGGCGTGGACGAGGCGTGGCTGGACGTGAGCGGCCCGCGCGTGCAGATTGCGGACGGGTTTCGCATCGCCAACCATCTGCGCCACGCCGTGCGGGAAGAAACGGGGCTGACCGTAAGCGTGGGCGTTGGCGACAACCGCATTTTTGCCAAGCTGGGCAGCGACCTGAAAAAGCCCGACGGCGTCACCGTGGTGTGCCAGGAAAACCGCGCCGCGGTGCTGGATCCCCTGCCGGTGGAAGAGCTTTTGTTCATCGGCCGCGCCACCACCCGCAAGCTGCATAATCTGGGCATTTACACCATCGGCCAGCTCACCGCGGTGGAACCCGCGGCGCTCAAGGCGGTGTTTGGCAAAACCGGGCTGATGCTGTCCGGCTTTGCCCACGGCGACGACGCCGCCGCCGTGATTGCCGAGGACACGCCCGTGAAGATGAAGAGCGTGGGCAACTCCATCACCACCGCGCACGACATTCTCACCCTGTACGACGTGCGCATCACGCTGTACGGCCTGTGCGAAAGCGTGGCCTCGCGCATGCGCAAGCACGAGGTTACAGGCCGCGTGGTGCAGGTGTCCATCCGCAACGCCAAAACCCTGGAGTGGTTCCAGCGGCAGGCGACGCTTACCCTGGAGACCGACTGCAGCTTTGATCTGTTCGAGGCCGCCTACGGCCTCCTGCGGGAAAACTGGCGGGAGGGAACGCCGCTGCGCTCGCTGGGCGTGAGCGTGAGCCATCTTTCCCCCGCCGGGAAGCTTTTGCAGCTTTCCTTCCTGCCGGAGGATTCCGCGCGCCAGAAACGCCAGATTTTGGAGTACACCATCGACGATATCCGGAAAAAATACGGCTACTTTGCCATTCAGCGCGCCATTATGCATTACGACCGGGCGCTGGGCCGTATCAACCCCGAGGACGAGCATTTGATTCACCCCGAGCCGTATTTCAAATAACGGCCGGGGTTGTATCTGCCGCCGGAAACCTGTTATACTACGGAAAACGGGTAACGGAGGCGCGCATGAAACAAACGGCGGCAATCCTTGCGGTATGTATTGTGCTGTGCGCATTGCTCCCCGCCGACGCGCTGGTGGAAAAAAGCCTGGAGCTGAACGCCGCGTTTTCGATGCTGGAGGAAGGAAACCCGTTCCTCCAGCGGTATAACGAAATCACCGGCGCCAACATTGAAGCCCGTTTCCCGCTAGGGGCGCCCTACCTGTTCGGCGGCCGGGACGTTGACAGGCTGCTAACGGTTTGCCGCGCCACCGATTCCTCCAAAAACTTCACCCAGGGCGAAGCCTACCTGTACGGGTTTGATTGTTCGGGTTTTACCAACTGGATCAATTTCATGTGCGGCAAGCCCCAGCACGATACGCTGGAACAGATGATTACCAACCGCGGCAAATACCGCGATCAGCACCTCAGCGTTACGGGCATTGCGTATGACCGCCTTTGCGAGGTGCTCCGGGTCGGCGATTTTCTGGTGGCGAGCGCCGGCGGGCGGCATATTATGATGTATATCGGCACGCTTGCGGATTTCGGCTATACCGCGCAAAGCGCGCCGGAGCTTGCCGGGTATCTGTCCTATCCGCTGCTGGTGCACTGCGGCCTGTGCCCGCCCTACGGCGAACGCTATCAGGCCTATATCGACCAAAACGGCCTGGACTGCCACACCACAGACGGCGGGGTTTCGGTCGCCATCGTGGGCGTGCCGATTGCCGACGCGCCGCATTATCTGTATGCGGATCATTACGATCATTTTTACTTTGATCTGGACGGCTATATGCTGCGCGTCTACGATCTGGAGGAAGCTACGTCCTACGTGTGGTTTCGGATGTAAGGCCGGAGAATATCAAAAAAGCGGCCTTCCAGCCGCCTTCAATGTGTGAGAATTCGTCTGTTAAAAAGCCCGGCGGGGTTACTCCGCCGCCATTTTCAGGATCTGCTCCACCTTATCCTTCGTGCACGCGCCTTCGTGCACCTTTTGGCCGTCCACATAAAAGGTGGGAACGTACCAATAGTCGTGCCGCCAGGCGATCACGGGGTGCAGGCGTTCGTCGATCATCTCAACGTCAACGGCGCGCAGCGCCGGGTTCTGCTCGCACACCTGATCAATATACCGGCGCGCCTCCACGCAGTACGGGCAGCCTTGCATATGGAACAGCAATACCTTTTTCATCCCTTTACTTCCTCCCCAAGCGGTGCTTTGGAAAACGGCAGATAGCGGAGCTGCCCCTGGACGCGGGTCGAATGGTATACCGTCAGCGCGTCTGCCGTGAAGAAAACCGGCGCGAACGCGGCGGGCACGGCGGCTGCGCGCAGATCCGCCTTGCGCATGAGCGTGATATGCGCGGCGAACGGTTGCGCGTCAAACGTTTCCCCCGCTTGGGTTAACGTTTGGCGGAGACGCTCCGCCAGCAGGTTCAGCTGCGGGCACGGCGCGAGTTTCGCATAGAGAAGCGCGTTTTCCCGCCTGCCGAAAAAACCAAACTCCTGCGCGCACAGGGAAAGCGGCGGCTGCCCGGCGGCCGTTTCCGCGGCGGCGCGTTTTACTGCGGCCGCCTGACGTTCGTCCCGCTCGCCCAAAAAGGCAAGGGTGATATGATAGTTCTCCCTGCGCACGCGCTCCGCCTGCACGCCGAACCCTGCCGCGGCGTTCCACAGCGCGTCCCGCGCGGGCTGGCACAGCCCAAGGCCGATAAACAGGCGCATCAGCCGGTATAGCGCCCCTTGATGCGCGTCTGCGGCGCGAGCCCCTGGCTGGTTACGCTGCGGTTCATGACCATGTTGAGCACCAACCCGATTCCGGCCATGTTGGTAACCAGGTTGCTGCCGCCGTAGCTTAAAAACGGCAGCGGTATGCCCGTGATCGGCATGAAGCCGATGGTCATGGCCACGTTTTGGAACACGTGGAACAGCATCATCGCCAGCACACCGACGATCACCATCTGCCCGAAACGCTCCTGCGTATAGTAGGAGAGGTAGATCATGCGGAGGATTAGCAGCAGATACGTGCTCAGCACGCCCAGCGTGCCCCAGAAGCCGAAGGCCTCGCCGATGGTGGAGAAAATAAAATCGGTATAATCTTCCGGCACGTAATCCAGCTGGCTGAAGCTGCCCTGCACGAACATACCCACGCCGCCGGTGCCGCCCGCCCCGATGGCGATTTTGGATTGCGACACCTGATAGGTTGCGTTGGGGTCCACCAGCTCCGGATTGACGAACGACAGGATGCGCGTGATGCGGTAATCGTCGATGCCCGAGGCCATAATGACGCCGTAGAGAATGATCAGCGCAAGCACGCCGACCGCGATAATGCCGCCCATGACCTTCAGGCGGATGCCGCCGAAATACATCATCACGGCAAATACGAACACCATGACCAGCACCGAGCCGGTTTCGCCCTGCAAAAGCGTGAGCAGCCAGGGCACGCCCATCAGCAGCCCGAGGCGCGCGGCGGACTTAAAGGTGCCCAGCGGGTTATCGGTCTTTTCCAGATATTTGGCGATGGTGATGATGCAGGCGAGTTTCACGAACTCGGACGGCTGCAGCGTGTAGTTCCACATGATGTCGATCCACGCTTTCACGCCCGCCGCCTGGCCGCCCAGCGCCACCAGAAGCAGGCCGCACGCAAACAGATAGAACACCTGCGAACGCCTGCGGATAAAATCATGCGGAAAGATGGTGACGAACCCGATGACGATCGGCGAGATCAGGAAAAAGATCGTCTGGCGCAAACCGTAGTAGGAAGCGACGATGTAATTGAGCAGCGTATCCTCGGTACCGGCCGAGGTGGAAAACGTAGCGATGGAAACGCACAGAACGCCGAACCCGGCCAGCCCGAACGCGAGAAGGGCAAGAATATAGTCAAAATGCGCCTTGGACTTGTAGTCATAATGAAACATAGACCGGCGGTTTTCTTTGATCATTGCCTTTTCTCCCTCCTTGCGCGTCTCCACCAGGGTTTTTTGGGAAGATGGACCGCGACGTTTTCCATGGGCACGGTCTGCCCCATCAGCCGTCCGGCAATACGCTCGATCGCGTACCGGGCGGGGCAGTCCAGCTCCATCACGGTGTGATGCCTGGAGAGCGCCCTGAGCACCGCCATATCCTCCGGCACGTAGCCCAGCAGAGGCACGTCCAGCGTATCGGCGATGGTTTGCGGCGTAACCTGGTCGCCGGACGCCACCAGCTCCGGGATGACCCGGTTGGCCACGATCATGGGGACGGGTTTCCCCTCCGTGCGGCACAGGGCGATGAACCGCTCCGCATCGCGGATGGAAACGTCGTCCGGCGTGACGACCAGGAGGGAGTTTTCCGCGCAGGCGAGGATGGTTTCCACGCCGCGGGATAACCCCGCGGGCGCGTCCACCAGCACGACGTCGAAACGCTTTTGCAGCTTCAGTAAAATTCGTTTCAGCTGCTCCTGGGGAATTTCATCCGCCGTATGAAGCTGCGACGCGGGCAAAAGCCCCAGGCCTGGGATCGTCAGGTGCATGAGCACCGCCTGCATCAGCTTGCAGTCCCCGCGCACATAATCCATCACGTTGTAAACGACGGTGTTTTCCATGCCCAGGTGAATATCCAGGCTGCGAAGCCCCAGATCCATATCCACCACAACCGTTTTTTTACCGGCTCTCGCAAGCGTTACGGCAAGCGCGGCGGCCAGCGTGGATTTACCCACGCCGCCCTTGCCGGAAGCGATCATCCATACGTTGTCCATTGCGGCACCGCCTAAGGCGCAAGCATGTTGCCGCCGGGGAAGCCGACGTCGGTCGTGCGCAGCGTTTTTTGATCCAGGTACCATTCCACGAATTCACGCGCGGCCAGGCTTGCCTCGCCGCCGCTCAGGCCCGAGGGAATGAACACGACCACGCAGATTTCGGGAGCCTCATAAGGGGCAAGCATAACGAACCAGGAGTTGTTCTCCAGATCGATACTGGTGACCTCGGCCGTTCCCGTTTTGGCGGCAACCTGATCGCGGTATTTCCAGTCGGGGTTGGAGAAGTATTTGGCAGCCGTTCCGCTTTCGTCCACAACGCCCTTCATCCCCTGGAGGATCAGATCCAGATACTGCTGCGCGTTTTCAAATTTGTTGAGCACGGTGGGCGTGCGCTGGCTTAAAATATCGCCCTCGGGGGACGTGATGCTGTCCACGATCATCAGGTTATTCACCACGCCGCCGTTGCCAAGCGCCGCGGCATACCGGCTGACCGCGGCGGGCGTCAGCACAGTGATGGACTGGCCGATCGCCACCTGAATGGTCTGGCTGCCGCCCCACTTGATATCGTTGAGGTAGATATAGGCGTCGCCGATGACCGCCTGTAAATGCACCATTTCCCGGGTCATGTTCAGCTCTTCCATCAAAATCGGGCGCATGGTAACCACCCAGTCGGTCTGCGAGGTGTTCACCGCCATGTCCATCAGGCGTTTCACGCAGCGGTTGAGGCTCTCCTCATCGTAGGTGATGTTGCGGATTGCGCCCTGGTTGCGCAGGTGCTTTTTCAGCTGGTTGAACACGATGATGGGTACGGCGGTATCCTGCGAGGACTCGCCCAGCGCCTTGGTTGGGTCGTACAGGCTGGTTTGGTTTCCGACCACGCTTCGCTCCTCGCCGGGCAGATCGATGCCCGTGCGGCTGGTGAGGCCGAACTCCGACGCATACTGGTACAGCCGTTCTTCGCCCAAGCGCGCGCCCAGCGTGTAGAAAAAGAAGTTACAGCTGTTGGAAAGACCCTGTACGATGGTCTGGTTCTGGTGTTTAAAGCGCTGGGACGCGGAGATCCAGCATTTGGGCGCGGTGTTTTTATCCTTCGTATAGAGCATGAACAGACCGCCGTCCGAAATGGTTTCCTGCGGCTTCAGCTCGCCCTCCATCAGCGCCGCCAGCGACGGCACCATCTTGAAGATGGAGCCTGGCGTGGCCCGGGCGTGGATGTTGTAATTCATCAAAACGTTTCTTTCGTCAGTGAGAATTTGCGCGCTCTCTTCCCCGCCTTCGATCAGCGCGTTCAGATCATACGTGGGGTAATTGGCCATGGCAAGCACGCGCCCGCTCATATCGATCACCATCATGGCGGCGCGGTCAGCCAAAGAAAGGGGGTATTTCTCCCAGTTGCGGGTCTCAATCACGTCGCGGTTGGTTTCCAGCCAGGAGTTGAGCATGAGCTTTTTCTCCTGCGCCGCCCGCGTGGTTTCCACGTTCAGGGCCAAGGCGCGTTCCGCCTGCTGCTGGTAGCTTGCGTAGAGGGTCAGCTTTACGTTGTTGCCGTCCTGCGGCTCCACGTAGCTTAACTCGCGGGTGATTTTCCCTACGTTGTCGCGTTCCACGGTGCGGTAGCCCTGCCGCGCGTCGTTGTTCTGGGTCAGCCAGTCTTCCATCGAGGCCTCGATGCCGTCCAGGCCGATGGTATCGGAATACTTATAGCCTTTGGTCTGCAGCTCTTCCCATTTGGAGATGGACGGGATCGGCCCGATGTAGCCGATCACCTGCGCGGCCAGGCTGCTGCGCGGATAGACGCGCTTGGTGCCCACCGCAACCTCCAGCCCCGGCAGGTTCATGGAGCGGGTTTCGATCTCGATGACGGTTTCGTAGGGCACGTCCTTAGCGATGACGACGGGCTGGGAGAGGAACAGGTTCATCTGCATTTCGGAATAGACCGCCATGACCTTGAGCATCTTCTCTTCGCTCATGTCATCCGGAATCTGGTAGCGGGCTTTGAGCCGCTCGATGGCCACGGCGGCGGATGGCACGGAGGATACGGAGAAGTAATTGTTGTCGCGCCACTGCGTTTGCCGGGTTTGGAGCACGGCCTCGGAAACGCCGGTGCCGAAGTAAAATTCCCATTCGCCCACGGCAACGCCGGTGTTGACGGGCGTTTCCTCGTCAGTTGCCTCCCTGCGGCGGATGACGAAGCTCACGCTCAGCTCGTTTCCGTTGGCCTCGATGATGTCGATCGCATCGGATATGGCCCGCGTAAAAGCTTTATACTGATCCTTGGAGTTTTGGGACGCATCGCGGTAGAAGGTGACGTTATAGATCATTTCATCCCTGGCGAGGATGACGGCGTCGGCGTCGGTAATCATGCCGCGGCTGCCGCGCAGGGTAATTTTGGTGGTCCGCTTCGTTTCCGCGGTCTGCTGATATTCAAAGCTCGAGTTCAGCTGCAGGTTGGCAACGCCGGTGATCAGAACGACGAACATCACAACCACGATACCCAGAAACGTAAGGTATCGGACGGGCAGGTTGTAGCCCTGTCTGGATGGATCGAAGTGCTTTTTTCCAGCCATTGTTTTTCCTTTCGGTGCTTTACGAAAGCCGCGCGGCCTTCCTGAACGTGTACACCTTCAGCCAGCGCCGGATGGGCAATTGGATCAGCCCCGCCAGCGCCGTTGTGTACAATAGGGAGATCAGCGCCCGGCTGTAATGCCCCGCGTCCAGCCGGATGCCGCTTAGGTAGATATACAGGAGGTTGACGATCTCAAATACCAGAATGCTGAGCGCCGCGCACAACATGGTGCGGATGGGCGCGGGCAGCCGAACCGTTTTCTTGCCGGAGGTGCGGTCTTCCTCCATCCGCCGCTCGCTCTTGTCCGCAAAGGCCAGCGCGCCCAGCATTGCGCATACGGGGTACAAAATGAGGTAGATATAATCCAGCGCCGGCAGCATGATCTCCAGCAGATAGCCGATGCAAATCGACATGAGAAACGTGTACTTGCGCCCCATCGCAATGCTGACGACGGCGATCGTCGCAATGGCGAAGTTGGGCGCGACGCCCGCGATCGCAAGATGCCGGGCGACGGTGACCTGCAGCAGGTAGGCCGCGAACGTGAGCACCGTAAACTGTATGCCTCTCCTGATCAACCGTCATCCTCCTCCACAGTCAGTTCCATCGGCGGAATGGTAGGCGTGGGCGAGGGAGTGGGCGGAAGGGTATAGGTGATGGGCGTTGCCGTGCCCGTACCGTCGGTACTGACGGGCACGTTGTACTCGATGGACGTACCGCCGTTCGACGGCGCCGGGGTGACGTTCAAGCCGGGAGACCCGGCCGGCGTTTCCCCGGGCAGGCCTTCGGAGGGAACCGGCGTGGGCGCAAGCTGGAAGAAGTCGGACCCGATTTGGATGGTGGGGATGGGGCGCACCGTTTCCAGCGGCACCAGGCCCAGATCCTGCCCGCCGTCCCTGGATTGGATGGCTTCGGCGTCGGGCTGGTAGCGCAGGATGATCACATACTCGATATGTTCAAAATCGGCCAGCGGTTCCAGCACGACGTAGCTTTTGTTGCTTTCCATGCCGCGCGTGCTCTCGCGCACCGTGCCGATGGGGATGCCCTTGGGAAACGACATGCCCACGCCCGAGGTGACCACGGTATCCCCCGGCCTGGGAAGGAAATCCTCCGGCAGGTAATACATGCGGCACATGGCGGTGCCGTCCACATCCAACGTCCCGCGCACGGTGCCCTGATCGCGCGTGGAGGAAACCAGCGCGGCGATGCTGGCGTCGCTGTCGATAATCGTGCGGACGTTTGCGGAGTTTTCCTTGACGTTATAGGTATAGCCCACCAGAGCGCCATCCATGGTGACGGCCATATACTCCGTTACGCCGTCGTTCGCGCCTTTGTTGACGGTGAACACCGAGAAGTAGTTGCCATCGCTCCTGCCGATTACCGTCGCGACCAGCGGGTTTAAGCTCTCGTTGACGGAAATTTCGTTGTACAGATCCTCGTAAACCGACAACCGGTACGTAAGCTCCTCCGAAAGCATCGCCTGATACACCAGCTGCTCGTTTTCCAACTTGATCTCGTTATAGGCGGTTTCCAAATTCGCGCGCAGTTTGAGCGTCCGAAGATAATTCACCACCGCGTCCACAATGCTGGAAACGCCCGTTTGCAGCGGCGTAAGCACGGTGGTGACGGCGTTCTCCGGCGCGCGCAGGGTTTCGTTCCCCGTGATCAAAGCAAACAGATGGGAGCCCGCCAGCCCAAGCAAAATAACCGCCGCAAGGATAATCGCGGCGCGCAGCAGCCACCGGAACCGGCGGCTGTTGCGGCTAGGAGTTTTTGCCTGCGGCTTGTTGCCGTCCATGCGTCGCCCTCTCAGCTTTCTTTCAGGAAGCCGGAATAGCCAAGCTGCTCCAGCATATCGAAGTTCTCTATGATGTTGCCAAGCCCGAGCACCGCGCAATCTGTAGGCTCCTTGGCCAACAGCACGGGAATGCCCAGTTCGCTTGCGATCATCTGATCGATCCCGTACAGCTGCGCGCCGCCCCCGGCCAGATAGATGCCGTTGTGCATCACGTCCGCGGTCAGTTCCGGCGGCGTGCGTTCCAGCAGCCATTTGATGGCGCTTAAAATGGCCGTGCAGGGATCGTGGATGGCCTCGTAAATCTGCGCGGACGTAATCTCGGTGGTCTGCGGCAGGTTGGTGATCAGATCGCGGCCGCGGATGCGCGCCCGGCGCTCGTCGCTGATGGGCAGCGCCGCGCCCAGGTCCAGCTTTACTTCCTCGGCGGTACGGTCGCCGATGAGGATATTGAACTCACGCTTGATGTAATTGATGATCGCCTCGTCCATCTTCACGCCGCCCACGCGGATGGAGTGGCTGATGACGACGCCGCCCAGCGAGATGATGGCGATATCCGTTGTGCCGCCGCCGATATCCACGATCATGCAGCCGCTGGCGTCAAACACCGGCAGGCCGCTGCCCAGCGCCGATGCGAATGGTTTTTCCACCAGATACACCTTGCGCGCGCCCGAAGCCTTGGCCGCTTCCATCACGGCGCGGCGTTCGATGGGCGATATGGAGGAAGGGCAGGTTAAAAACGTGCGCGGCTTGAACAGGTAGCTGGAGCCGATGGCCTTGCGGACAAAGTACTGGATCAAAATTTGCGCCATTTCGAAATCGTTAATGATGCCCTCGCGCATCGGGCGGATGGCGGTGATGCCCTCGGTGGTGCGGCCGAGCATGATCTTCGCATCGTCGCCCACGGCGCGGGGACGCTGTTTACTATCGTTGGTCACCACGACGATGGTGGGTTCGTTGACAACGATACCCTTGCCCTTTACATAGACAAGCGTATTGCTGGTTCCCAGATCAATTCCCAAATCACGCGCCGCAAATCCCATGCATCACACGTCCGTTCACTGGTTTCAAAGCCGGTAGAGGCCCGCTTGCGCAAGCAGCTCCCCCACCGTGCACAGCGGCAAGCCGATTACGTTGGACGGGCTGCCGTCGATCCGTTCGATAAATATGCTGCCGACGCCCTGCATGGCGTACGCGCCGGCCTTGTCCATCGGCTCGTCGGACTGGGCGTAGCGCTCCAGTTCCGTTTCGCCGAGGGTTTTGAACAATACGTTCGACGTTTCCACCCGTTCCAGCACCAGGCCGTCCGGCGTATGCAGGCAAACGCCCGTCACCACTTGGTGCCATTGCCCGGAAAGGAGGGAGAGCATCTCGGCCGCCTGCCCGTGGGTTTGGGGCTTGCCCAAAATCCGGGCGCCGATGCACACCAGCGTATCCGCCGAAAGCACGGGGTAGGCGGGATGGCGGCGGAAAATATCAATCCCCTTGCGGCGGGCGAGGACTTGCACCTGCAGCGCGCCGTCGCCCTGCACGTCGTCCTCCGGCGCGCCGGAGGCGATGGCGGTAAACGGAATGCCGAAATACTGGAGCAGCTCGCACCTGCGGGGCGACGCCGACGCCAGAATCAACCGTGCCTCCTGCAGCGCCGTTTCCATGCCATTGCCCCTTTCAGCCATCCGTCTATTGACTTTTGATTATACCATATCGGATTTTGAGCGTATACCCCCGGGGGAATTTGTTGCAAACAAGGCGCGCGAAAAACACGGGAAAGCGCACTCCGCCGCGCGCCGGGAAAGCCGAAACCGCTTGTGCCACGGCAATTCCGGCAAGGTGCGGCGGAACAGCCGCACGCCCGGTTTTACGGCTGCTTGGTGCCGCGCATCACCGCGTAGCTCAGCGGGAGGCTTACGACGGCGGTGATCAGCTGCAGCGTTTCCCAGTTTTTTTCCACAAACCGGATGATATCCTGAACGATTTGCACCCAGCGAAGCCCGAGCATCAGGATGTCTCCCTGGTTGCTGCTCCTGAGGGTTGCCAGGCCTTCGCGGACGGCCGGGATGAACATGAGGATGACGAACAGCAGCGGAATGCCGACGCTCAGGCTGATGGTCAGCACCCGGAAACGCCGGAGCAAACAGGCGTACAGATAGAAGATCGCTGACCATTCCAGCGTATACAGTAAATACCCGGACAGGTCCTTGAGCCCGTTTTGAAGCTCCAGTGAGAACAGCGCCGGAGTCATGGAGAAGTGCAGCGGCGAAAGGGCTGTGAGCGGGAACAACAGCCCGCCGATGGTGAGGTTCAGTAAGAAGGTGGCGGCAAGCAGGATCTCCATGCCAAGGATCAATCCCGCAACGCTGCCCAGCCACACCGAGGTGCGCGACGTGCCAAAGCGGATGAGGAAGCGCGAGGAGCGCCCCGCCGTGATGATGGCCGTAACCAGCGCGGCGAAGAAAACGATCTCGAAATTCGCGCGGATGCCGTCGAACTGGAACATTCCGCCGTTGAGCAGGGGAATCAGCAGGGAAATCACCTGCACGCCCAGCACGATGCCTACGGCCCAGGCCGCGACCTTGCCGATGGTTTGATAGTGATACCGCAGCACGCCCTTGAGGCGGGAGACTTTCAGCCACTCAGCCATTGCGCTGTGCCTCCTTTTCCTCCGTCAGGAACACGAACAGCCGCTGCAGCCCGATGGGGGCGGTGCGCACGCGTTTATCCTGCCGGATCCATTCCATCTGCGCCGCGGAAAGCCGCACGTGGCGCACCAGCGTGCCCGCAAGCTCTTCCTGCTTTAAAAGGTCCGTTCCTTCGGTCAGCTCCATCACGGCGGCCGCGTCTCCCGAAATGCTCAGGGTGCCTTCCTGCAGCGCGTCCACGGTGCCCTCGCACAGCAGCTTCCCGTCGTCGATCATCACCGCGTAGTCCAGAAACCGCGTAACCTCGTCAATCAGGTGGGTGGAGATCAAAAAAGTGCGCTCCGGGTTTTTCTGTTTCTCGTCGATCAGCAGGTCGTAAAACCGTTCGCGCATCACCGCGTCCAGGCCGAGGCTCGGCTCGTCGATAATGGTCAGCGGCGCGGAGCTTGCAAGGCCGACCGTGAGCATGACGCTGGTCTGCATGCCGCGGCTGAAGGTTTTCATCCTGCGGTTCAGCGGCAGATCAAACCGCTTGATCAGCGTCAGCGCAAGCGCCTGGTCCCACGCGGGAAACAGGCCGGCGCAGACGTAGAACAGATCCTTGATTTTGGAAAGCTTGCCGAAATCCGGCGTATCGCCGATGATGCAGAGCATCCCCAGCGCTTTGGCGTGATCCCACACGGCCTGATCCGCGATCGTAACGCTGCCGCCGCTGGGGCGGAGCATGCCGCCCACGATGCGCAGCAGCGTGGATTTTCCCGCGCCGTTGCGCCCGAGCAGGCCGACGATCTTCCCCCTGGGAATGGTTACGCTCAGGTTTTTCAAAGCCTGCGTTTTGCCGAACGCGCGGCTGACGGAATTGATTTGCAGAATGCCGTTATCCATTTCACACTCCATGTATCGGTAAGGAACTATTTCACAATCAGGTTACAGAGCCTGCCGGGCACGAAGATGAGCTTCACGATCTGCCTGTCGCCGACCAGCGCCTTGATTTGCGGGTGGTTTGGCAATTCCTTCTCCGCCTGCTCCGCGGTCATGTCCGGGTGGATCAGAATTCGGCCGCGCACCTTGCCCTGCACCTGCACGGCGATCTCAATCTCGCTGCGCTTCATGGCCTGTTCGTCGTACTTCGGCCAGGGCTCCAGCGTGACGCCGGACCCAAAGCCCATCCTCTCCCACATTTCCTCGGCAATGTGCGGCGCAACGGGATAGAGCAGCAGGATCAGCGTTTTCAGCTCGTCCCGGGTGCAGCCCTCCGCGGCGTAAAACTCGTTGACGAGGGTCATCATCTGGGCGATGGCGGTGTTGTATTTCATGGCTTCGTAATCGTCGCCGACTTTTTTAACGGTCTCGTGCACCAGCGGCACCAGCTGCGGCTGATACCCTTCGCCGTCCTTTTGCATATCCATCAGCCGCCACACGCGGTCCAGAAACCGGCGGCAGCCGCGCGCGCCGTTGACGCTCCACGGAATGGCCTGGTCGAACGCGCCCATGAACATCTCAAACAGGCGGGTGGCGTCCGCGCCGATATCGGCAATGCAATCGTCCGGGTTAATCACGTTGCCGCGGGATTTGGACATCTTCTCGCCGTTCTCGCCCAAAATCATGCCGTGGCTGGTGCGCTTGGCATAGGGCTCCTTCATGGGAACTACGCCGATATCGTAGAGGAACAGGTGCCAGAACCGGCTGTACAAAAGGTGCAGGGTGGTGTGCTCCATGCCGCCGTTGTACCAGTCCACGTTCATCCAGTACTTGAGCGCCTCAAAATCCGCAAAAGCGCCGTTGTTGTGCGGGTCGCAATAGCGCAGGAAATACCAGCTGGAGCCCGCCCATTGGGGCATGGTATCGGTTTCGCGCTGGGCGGGGCCGCCGCAAACGGGGCAAACCGTGTTCACCCACTCCGTCATCTTCGCCAGCGGGCTTTCGCCGGTATCGGTCGGCTCGTAATTCTTGACCTCCGGCAGCAGCACCGGCAGCTGGTCCTCGGGCACGGGCACCGTGCCGCAGTGCGGGCAGTGCACCACGGGGATGGGCTCGCCCCAGTAGCGCTGGCGGCTGAAAACCCAGTCCCGCAATTTATAATTGATCTTTTTCTCGCCCAGGCCCTGCTCCACCAGCCAGGCGATGATCGCTTTCTTCGCCTCGGCGACGGGCAGGCCGTTCAAAAACCCGCTGTTGACCAGAATGCCGTCCTGCACGTCGGTATAGGCTTCCTTGTCCACATCCCCGCCCGCGATCACTTCCACGATGGGCAGGCCGAAGGCTTTGGCAAACTCCCAGTCGCGCGTGTCGTGCGCCGGTACGCCCATGATGGCGCCTGTGCCGTAGCTCATGAGAACGTAATCGCTCACCCATACGGGGATGTTTTCCCCGGTCACGGGGTTGACGGCGAACACGCCCTCAAGCGGCACGCCGGTTTTATCCTTATTCATCTCGGTGCGCTCGAAATCGCTCTTGCGGGCTGCCTGCTCGCGGTAATTTTCCACGGCTTCGGCGTTCTTTATATCCGCCCGGTATTGGTCGATCAGCGGGTGTTCGGGGCTTAACACCATATACGTCGCGCCAAACAGCGTGTCCGGCCGCGTGGTGAAGACGCGCAGCTTATCTTCCTTGCCAAAGATGCGGAAATCCACCTCCGCGCCCTCGGAACGGCCGATCCAGTTGCGCTGCTGGGTTTTCACCTTCTCGATGAAATCCACCTCGTCCAGCCCGTCCAGAAGCTTCTGGGCGTACTCGGTGATTTTCAGCATCCACTGGCTTTTCACCTTGCGCACCACTTCGCCGCCGCAGCGCTCGCACACGCCGCCGACGACCTCTTCGTTGGCGAGGCCCACCTTGCAGCTCGTGCACCAATTGATGGGCATTTCCTGCTTATAGGCCAGGCCGTGCTTGAAGATCTGCAGGAAAATCCACTGCGTCCATTTGTAGTAGCCGGGGTCGGTGGTATCCACCTCGCGCGAATAATCGAACGAAAACCCGAGCTTCTGGAGCTGCGTGCGGAATTTTTGGATGTTGTCCCGCGTCACCTTGGCGGGGTGGATATGGTTCTTGATGGCGTAGTTTTCGGTGGGGAGACCGAACGCGTCGTACCCGATGGGAAAGAGCACGTTGTACCCTTCCATGCGGCGCTTGCGGCAGATGATATCCATGGCGGTGTTGGAACGCGGGTGCCCCACGTGCAGCCCCGCGCCGCTGGGATAGGGAAACTCGATCAGCCCGTAAAACTTCGGTTTATCGCTGGGGTACGCCGCGTTAAACGTACCCTCCTGCGCCCACCGTTTCTGCCATTTCGCTTCGATGGACGCCGGATCATAAGGCGTAAATTCAACTTTCTGCATATCGGTAACTCCTTAAATTGCTCAAATTACGCGTTGTCCCCGCTAGGAGGGTTCAGGCTGCAATACTGTTCGAGAAAGCTGATCCCGATGGACAGCCTTTGCAGCGTTTCTTCCTTCCCCAGCAGATACGCGATCTCCGTAGCGCCGCCCGGCGTAGAGGGCAGCCCCGACAGCGCTACGCGCACCGGCCACATCACCTGGCCTGTTTTCAACTCCTGCTCGGTGGCCAACCCCATGAGGCACTCCTTGACGCTTTCCTCGGAGAAGTCCGCAAGGGCCGCCACCTGACTAAGGGCGAGCTTGAGCACCTTAAGGCTGAGCACAGGATCGGTTTTCATTTTTTTATGCGTATAGAGATCCACGGCGTAATCCGGCAATTGCGCCAAAAAGGAAACCATCTCGGGCACGCGGCTGAATACCTCGGTGCGGGTCTGCATCAGCCCGGCCAAAAAGCGGTAGTCCATGCCCTTGCCCTGCAGCGCCTTGTCAAACCAGGGCGTGACCATGACAAGGTATGCCTCGAAATCCATTTTCTTGATATATTCGGCGTTGAACCACACGAGCTTTTCAGTGTTGAAGATCGACGGCGATTTGGACAGGCCGGAAACGTTAAACACCTCCACCAGCTCCGGCAGTGTGAAGAACTCCCGCTCGTCCCCGGGCGCCCAGCCCAGCAGCGCGATGAAGTTGATGATCGCGTCTTTCAGGTAGCCCTCCCGGAGCAGGTCCTCAAACCCCGGATCCCCGTGGCGCTTAGAAAGCTTGCGGGTCGCGTCCTTCATGACGACGGGCAGGTGCAGGTAGGTGGGCGGCTGCCAGCCGAAGGACTCGTAGAGCAAATTGTATTTGGGCGTGGAGCTTAAATACTCCGTGCCGCGGATGACGTGCGTGATCTTCATCAAATGATCGTCGATCACGTTGGCGAAGTTGTAGGTCGGCAGCCCGTCGGCCTTGATGAGCACGTTATCGTCCAAAATGGCGCACTCGGTTTCCACATGGCCGTAGAGCATGTCCTCAAAGCTCGCCACGCCGGTTTCGGGGATGTTCTGGCGGATGACGAACGGCTCCCCGCTTTCCATGCGGCGTCTGGCTTCCTCTTTAGGAATGTGCAGGCAATGCTTATCGTACTTGAACTGCCCGCCCTGCGCGGTGACCGCGTCGCGGCGGGCTTGCAGCTCCTCCTTGGTGCAAAAGCAGGGGTACACCGCGCCGCTTTCCAGAAGCTTCATGGCATAGGGAAGGTACAGCGGCTTGCGCTCGCTTTGGATATACGGGCCGTAGTCGCCGCCGACGTCCGGGCCTTCGTCGTAATCAAGCCCCGCCTTATGCAGGCTTTGGTAGATCAGCTCCACGGCGCCTTGCACCTCGCGGTCCTGATCGGTATCCTCGATGCGCAGGAGGAATTTCCCGCCGCGCTGTTTGGCAAACAAATAAGCATACAGCGCCGTGCGCAGCCCGCCCAAATGCATGTAACCCGTGGGGCTTGGCGCGAAGCGCGTGCGAATCTCAGTCATCGTTTGATCCTTTCACAACCTTTTTGAAGGTATCCTTCAGCCCTACGATGTGGTTAAACACCGGCAAGGCCGAAGTGGAATCGGCATCCTTGCAGAAATAGCCCATGCGCAGGAACTGGAATTTGTCCCCGGCGGCGGCGCCTGCCAGCGATTTTTCCATGAAGCCATGGCAAACCTCGAGGCTGGTGGGGTTCAGCCGGTCCAGAAAATCCTTTTTCTCCTCGGCTTCTTCCTCGTTGTCTTCCAGGAGCAGCGGTTCGTAGACCCGCGCTTCCATGGGCAGGCTGCCGATTTTGCTCACCCAGTGCAGCGTGCCCTTCACCTTGCGCAGCGCGCCTTCGCTTCCGTTGCGGGAGGCAAGGTCCGCCGTGCAGTACACGCAGGTCACGTTGCCGTCCGCATCCCGATCACAGCGCTCGGCCTTGATGATGTACGCGCTCTTGAGCCGCACCTCGCCGCCGATGAACAGGCGGAAGTACTTATGCGCGGGCACTTCCATGAAGTCTTCCCGCTCGATATAAAGCTCTTTGGCAAACAGCACGGTGCGCTCCCCCATCTCGGGATGGCCGGGATGGTTTTCAATGGGAAGCTCGTCCGTTTCACCCTCCGGCCAGTTGGTAATCACCAGCTTCAGCGGGCGGAGCACCGCCATGGCGCGGGGCACGGTTTCGCTTAAGCTCTCGCGCACGCAGTGCTCCAGCAGGGCGAAATCCACTTCGCTGTCGGCCTTGGCAAGCCCCACGCGGTCGATAAAATCGCGGATCGCCCCGGGCGTATAGCCGCGGCGGCGCATGGCGCAAAGCGTGGGCATGCGGGGATCGTCCCACCCGGAGACGATGCCCTTTTCCACGAGCATGCGCAGATAGCGCTTGGACATAATAGTGCGGGTGATGTTCAGGCGGCTGAACTCAATCTGCCGCGGCCTGCCGGGGAGCATTTCCTTTGCATGCTCCACCACCCATTCGTACAGCACCCGGTGATCCTCGTACTCCAGCGAGCACAGGCTATGGGTGACGCGCTCCAGCGCGTCGCCGATGGGATGGGAAAAATCGTACATCGGGTAAATGCACCATTCCCTGCCCGTGCGGTGGTGCTCCCGGAACAGGATGCGGTACATGGCGGGGTCGCGCATGTTGATGTTGGGGGAAGCCATGTCGATCTTCATGCGCAGGATCATGCTTTCCTCGGGATGCTTGCCCGCCTTCATCTCTTCAAACAGGCGCAGGTTTTCCTCCGCGGAGCGGTCCCGGTACGGGCTGTTCTTGCCCGGCGCGGTCAGCGTGCCGCGGCTTACACGAACCTCCTCCGGGGTCTGCTGGTCCACGTAGGCAAGGCCGCGCTTGATCCAGTCCACGGCGATGTCGTAGCACGCCTGATAATACTGGCTGGCGAAGTACAGGCCGCCGTTCCAGTCAAAGCCGAGCCAGCGGATATCGGTCATGATGCCGTCCACGTACTCGGTCTCTTCTTTTTCGGGGTTGGTGTCGTCAAAGCGCAGGTTGCACTTGCCGCCGTAGCGCTCCGCCGTTAAAAAATCCGCGGCCATGGCCTTGCAGTGGCCGATGTGCAGATAGCCGTTGGGTTCCGGGGGGAAACGGGTGCAGATTTGCTGGTAGCGCCCGGTCTCCAAATCTTCATCGATGAAATCCCAGATGAAATTCGTCTTCTTCACGGGTGCTTCCATACAGTCGCCTTCCTTTCCCAAGATTACATCGTATTATATCGGGAAAACCTACGGTTGACAAGTGAAACCCAAGGTTCGGTCCGCATCATTTGCCGTTTTTCCCGGCGAACCGTGGCCGCTTTTTGCAATTGACAACGCATTGCGGCGGAATTATACTGAAGCTGAAAATTAAACACTGCGATTTCGATTGAAGGTTTGGGGAGAGAGCGGCTCAGCCGCCGCCGAAGGTGCAAACCGCATAAGCTCTCAGGCAAAAGGACCCAGGCCCGACGAAACTCTGGAAAGCAGCGGCGTTCAGGCGAAAGCCCGGGTGCCGACGCACCGAAGAGGCAATCCGCATCAGCGGAGAATCTTTCAGGTTCGAATACAGAGGCGCAAAGCAGCGATGCTTTGACGCCTTTTCTTATTTCCTGAAAGGGGTGTGCCTATGACGGAAACATTGCTGAAAACGCCGCTGTACGAGCGGCACGTGCAAAACGGCGGAAAAATGGTGCCCTTCGCTGGGTACGAGCTTCCCGTGCAGTACGAAACCGGCGTGATGCGGGAACACCGCGCCGTGCGGGAGGACGCGGGTCTGTTCGACGTAAGCCACATGGGAGAGGTCACCTTCCGCGGGCCGGACGCGCTTTTAAACATCCAAAACCTATTGTGCAACGATTTCGCAACGCTGCAGGACGGCAAAGTTCGCTACAGCCCCATGCTAAACTTCCAGGGCGGCGTGATTGACGACGTGCTGGTATACCGCAAGGCGCAGGACGATTACCTGATGGTCGTCAACGCCGCCAACCGCCACAAGGACGTTGCCCACATCTACATCCACCGGTTTGGAAACGTAGAGATCACGGACATTTCCGACAGCGTTTGCCAGCTGGCCCTGCAGGGCCCCAAGGCGGAAGCGATTTTGCGGACGATCACCAACCAAATCCCCGCCCGGTATTACAGCTTCATCGACGGCGTGACGATCAACGGCATTCGCTGACTCGTCAGCCGCACCGGCTACACCGGCGAGGACGGCTTTGAGCTGTATACGGACAACGCAAACGGCGAAGCGCTGTTTGACCTGCTGGTGCGCCACGGAAAAAGCTTCGGGCTGAAACTGTGCGGCCTGGGCTGCCGCGACACGCTGCGCCTGGAGGCCGCCATGCCGCTGTACGGCCACGAGATGGACGATACCGTAACCCCGCTGGAAACGGGGCTGGAACGGTATGTGAAAATGGAAAAGGACGATTTCATCGGCCGCCGGGCGCTGCTGGAGGCGGGCGCGCCCAAGCGCGCGCGCGTCGGCCTTCGGATGACCGGGCGCGGCATCGCGCGCGAGCATTTCCCGGTGACCGCGGGCGGCAGGGAAATCGGCCACACCACCAGCGGCACGCACTGCCCCACCGTGGGCGCGGTGGCGATGGCGCTGATCGACAAACAGTTTGCGGAAATCGGCAAAACGCTGCAGGTGATCATCCGCGGCGAGCCTGTGGATGCGAAAATCGTACCGCTGCCATTCTATACGAAAGCATAGGAGGAACTGAACATGGAAGTGAAAGCCGGTCTTTTCTACGCGGCAAGCCACGAATGGGTTGAATTTCTGGACGATACCACGGCGCTGGTGGGGATTTCCGATCACGCGCAGCACGAGCTGGGCGATCTGGTATTTGTGAACCTTCCCAAGGTGGGCGATCAGACGGCCGTGGGCAAGACCTTCGCAGACGTGGAGAGCGTCAAGGCCGTCAGCGATATCTACGCCCCCGTTTCCGGCACCGTGGCGGAAGTCAACGACCAGCTTCTGGACGAGCCCGAGCGGATGAACCAGTCCCCCTATGGCGCGTGGATTGCGAAAATTGAGAACATCTCCCAGCGGGGCGATCTGATGGACGCCGCCGCTTACCAGGACTACTGCAAAACACTGTAAAAGGGGATTGCCATGAGCCAATACACACCCCATACGGCCGGGGAAACCGAACAGATGCTTGCGTCGCTCGGGCTTGCTTCCCTTGACGGCCTGTTTTCCGATATTCCGGCAGGCGTGCCGCGCGGCCTGCCCGGCAAAGTAAGGCCGGGGCTTACCCAGATGGAAACGCTCGGAGCCATGGAAGCGCTGGCGGCGCGGAACACTTCGTACCGGCTCACGCTGCGCGGCGCGGGCTGCTACGACCATTTCATCCCGCCCATCGTGCCGCAGATCGCGGGCAAAAAAGAGTTTCTGTCCGCCTATACGCCCTACCAGGCGGAGCTTTCGCAGGGGACGCTCCAGGCGATCTTCGAGTACCAGACCCTGATCTGCGAGTTGACGGGCATGGACGTATCCAACGCGGGCGTGTACGATTTTGCCACCGCCGCGGCCGAAAGCGCCGTGATGTGCCGCGACCGCAAGCGCACCGTTGCGCTGGCGTCGGCAGCCGCGCACCCCGATACCCTGGCCGTGATGCGCACGTACGGCTTCGGCACGAATACGGAGGTCCGCACCGTGCCCATCCGGGACGGGCTGACGGATATCGACGCGCTGAAGGAGCTCCTGAAAGACGACGTCGCCTGCCTGTATGTGCAGCAGCCCAACTTCTTCGGCCTTCTGGAGGACGTTCCCGCGTTGTTTGCCGCCGCCAAGGAAGCGGGCGTAAGTTGCATCCTCGGCGTGAACCCGCTTGCCCTCGCCCTGCTTCCCAGCGGCAAAGAGGTAGGCGCGGACGTCGTTTGCGGCGACGTGCAGCCGTTCGGCCTGCCCATGGCATACGGCGGGCCGCACGCGGGCTTTATGGCCTGTACGAACGCAATGATGCGCAGGCTGCCGGGGCGCATCGCCGGGCAGACGGTGGATGCGGAGGGCCGCCGCGCTTTCGTGCTCACCCTGCAGGCGCGCGAGCAGCACATCCGGCGGGAAAAGGCTTCCTCCAACATCTGCACTAACCACGCGCACTGCGCCTTGACCGCGTCCATTTACCTGACCTATATGGGGCTTGACGGGATCACCGCCGTTGCCCAAAGCTGCGTAAGCAAGGCGCACTATTTTGCCGCGGAGCTTGCGAAGCTTCCGGGCGTGACCCTGCGGTACCCGGGCGAGTTCTTTCACGAGTTCGTGACCGATCTCAGGGACCCGGCGGCGGTGGAAGCCGCGCTGCACGCGAAGGGCGTCCTGAGCGGGCTGCCCGTGGAGGGCGGGATGCTCTGGTGCGTAACCGAAAAGGCGGACAAGCAGCGGCTGGACGAAGCCGTGAGCATCGTACGGGAGGTGTGCGCGCGTGCATAAGGAAAGCAGCCTGAGTTTTGAAATCAGCCGCCCGGGCCGCGGCACGAACGTGATTCCCGCGCCGGACGTACCCGCCTATGCCCTGCCGGTGCGCCGCGCCGCGGCGCCGGTGCTGCCGGAGCTGGCCGAGTGCGACGTGGACCGCCACTATACGGCGCTCGCCCAGAAAACCTTCGGCGTTAACTGCGGGTTTTATCCGCTGGGCAGCTGCACCATGAAATATAACCCCGCCATGAACGAGGCCGCCGCCGCGCTGCCTGGGTTTGCGCAGGCACACCCGCTGGCGCCAGCGTATGCCGTGGAAGGTTCCCGCGCGGTGATCGACGAATTATCGGAAGCTCTCTGCCGCATCACCGGCATGGACGCGTTCACCCTGCAGCCCGCCGCGGGCGCGCACGGGGAGTTCGCGGGCATGCTGTTCATCAAAAAATATCTGGAAAGCCGCGGGGAAACCCGCCGCACGAAGATCATCGTGCCCGACAGCGCCCACGGCACCAACCCGGCAAGCGCGGCCATGGCGGGCTTCGAAGTGATCAGTGTGAAGAGCCGCGAGGACGGCTGCGTGCATGTGGCGGATCTGGAACCATTGCTCACGGACGAGATCGCGGGCATGATGATGACCAACCCCAATACCCTGGGCCTGTTCGAAAAGGACGTCGTACGCATTTCCCGCATGGTGCACGACGCCGGAGGCCTGATGTATTACGACGGCGCGAACCTCAACGCGATTTTAGGCGTGGTACGGCTTGGCGATATGGGCTTTGATGTGGTACACTTAAACCTGCACAAGACGTTTTCCACGCCGCACGGCGGCGGCGGGCCTGGTGCGGGCCCTGTGGGCGTGAAAGCGCCCCTTGCCCCGTTCCTGCCCGGCGTACAAAGCCTAAGCGGCGGCGAGAAGCTGCAGCTCAAGGCCTTCCACGGCAATTTCGCCGTCATCGTGCGCGCGCTTGCCTACGTGAAATTCCTGGGCGACGAAGGCCTGCGCGGGGTTGCCCAGCACGCCGTGCTCAACGCCAACTACCTGAAGAAGCGGCTGACGGACGCGGGCTATACCCTGGCCGTGGACCGGCAGTGCATGCACGAGTTCGTGCTCACGCTGGAGCCGGTCCGAAAGCAAACCGGCGTGCGCGCGCTGGACGCGGCCAAGCGGCTGATCGATTACGGCATCCATCCGCCGACGATGTACTTCCCGCTGATCGTTCCCGAGGCGCTGATGTTTGAGCCCACGGAAACCGAAAGCCGCGAAACCTTGGACAGGGCGGCGGACGCGCTGATCGCCATCCTTGCGGAAACCCTGCAAGACCCCGAATCGCTTCACTTCGCACCGCACGACGCCGTGATCGGCAGGCCCGACGAGGTTCGTGCCGCGCGCGCCCCCGTTCTTCGCTGGACAGAGGGCGACGGCACCAAGTAAACAGAGGTATAGCATCATGATCAGACGAACCGCCTGCATCATCGCCCGAAGCACGGACCCCTACCGCAATCTCGCCATCGAGAAACAGCTGCTGGATACGCTGCCCGAGGAGACAGCCATCCTGTATCTGTGGCAGAACGCGCATACAATCGTGTGCGGGCGCAACCAGAACCCGTTCTATGAGTGCTGCGTGAAGGAGTTCATGGGCGACGGGGGCAAGATTGCAAGGCGCTTGAGCGGCGGCGGCACCGTGTATCATGACATGGGAAACCTGAACTTCACGTTCCTCGTACCCAAGGCGGATTTCAACATTCCCCGGCAGCTGTCCGTGATCCAGGCGGCGGTTGCCGCCTACAGCCTGAAGGCCATGTTCACTGGGCGCAACGATCTGCAGATCGGCGACCGGAAGTTTTCCGGCAACGCGTTTTATACTTCGGGCCAGAACGCCTATCACCACGGCACGATCCTGGTGGACGTGGATACCGCGGTGATGGGGCGCTACCTGACCGCCGACCAGAAAAAGCTGCAGAACCGCGGCGTGAAAAGCGTACCGGCCCGTGTGATCAACCTGAAGGCGCTTGCGCCCGATATCACCATTGAAAGCCTGGAAGCCGCGCTGTTTAAGGCGTTTGCGAAGATCTACGGCTACAAGCCTGTGATTTTGGACGAGAAGATGATGGATCAGCCCACGATTACCAAGCTGACCCAGCAGTATGGAAGCCAAAGCTGGATTTTCCCCCGGGAAATCCCCTACACCTTCTCGGTGGAAGAGCGCTTCCCGTGGGGCGGGATCAACGTGCAACTTCTGGTGGAAGACGGCATGATCCGCGACGCGAAGTTCTTTACCGACGCGATGGAAGCCGGCCTGTTCTCGGTGCTGGAGCAATCACTGATCGGCTCGCCGTCGCTGGTGTCCTCCATCACCGGCCGCCTGAAGCAAAAGCAGGACATGCTCAAGGATGAATCGCTTAAGCAAATGGTCAGCGACGTAGGCACGCTGATTTGCAGCCATATCCGCAGCGGCAGCCGCGACGCCTACCAGAAGGCGGACGGGGACGCAAAGCCAAAGGAATAAGGAAAATCAAAAGAAACCGCCGTTTTCACGGCGGTTTCTTATTATGCTGTGGTCGTTTCGCTCAGCCCAGTTCCGCGAAGTATTTGATGGTGCGGACCATCTGGGAGGCGTAGCTGTTTTCGTTGTCGTACCAGGCGACGGTCTGCACCTGATAGGTGTCCTCGTCGATCTTGGTCACCATGGTCTGCGTGGCGTCGAAAATCGAGCCAAACGAGGTGCCGATGACGTCGGAGGAGACGATTTCTTCTTCGTTGTAGCCGTAGCTGGCAGAAGCGGCAGCCTTCATGGCGGCGTTGATCTTATCCACGGTTACGTCCTTGCCCTTGACGACGGACACCAGAATGGTGGTGGAGCCGGTGGGCACGGGCACGCGCTGGGCGGAGCCGATCAGCTTGCCGTTCAGCTCCGGGATGACCAGGCCGATGGCCTTGGCGGCGCCGGTGGAGTTGGGCACGATGTTGCAGGCGGCGGCGCGGGCGCGGCGAAGATCGCCCTTGCGGTGGGGGCCGTCCAGCACCATCTGGTCGCCGGTGTAGGCGTGCACGGTGGTCATAATGCCCGAAACGATGGGATAGGTTTTATGCAGCACGTCCGCCATGGGCGCGAGGCAGTTGGTGGTGCAGGAGGCGGCGGAGATGATTTTATCGTTCTTGTTGAGGGTTTTCTCGTTGACGGAGAACACGATGGTCTTCATCTTGCCGGCAGGCGCGGAAATGATGACTTTCTTGGCGCCGGCGTTGATGTGCGCCATGCTTGCTTCTTCGCTGGCGTAAAAACCGGTGCACTCCAGAACCACGTCGATATCCAGCTTTCCCCAGGGGCAATCCTTGGCGTCCTTGATGGCGTAGATCTTGATTTCTTCCCCGTCCACGATGATGGAATCAGCGGTGGATTCCACCGTGTGGATATTTTCGCCGAGCTTGCCGCAGTAGGGGCCCTGCGCGGTATCATATTTCAGAAGGTGCGCCAGCATCGCGGGGCTGGTAAGATCGTTGATGGCAACGATATCATAACCCGGCGCTTTAAACATCTGGCGGAAAGCAAGGCGGCCGATGCGGCCGAAACCGTTGATTGCTACTTTGACCATGGATATCTCCTCCTATAGCACAATGATTGTTAATGGGTTATCAACCCTCCCTATTGTACCCAAATACAGCCTTGATTGCAAGCGGGAAACGG
>JAEWTC010000064.1 GCA_023459675.1 Bacillota bacterium
CCAGAATGAGATCGGCGGGATCGGTATAGGTATACCCGCCGATTTTGTACGGGTCCACATACACCACGGTGCCTCCGGCGGTGACGATTTTCAAATGGGCGTGGCCGATGTAGGTAAGCGTGGGCTGGGGCGCGGTTTGCGCAAGCCCCGCGGCGGCAACGCAAACCAGCAGCGCGATGAGAAGCAACGCAAGGCTTCGTTTTTGCATGGCGGCCTCCTTGGGCAGAGCGGGAAAAAAGCAACGGGTTGTGCGTACCCTTACTATAAAAAAACCTTGACAGTCTGTCAAGGTTTTGGTTTTCGTAGGTCATACGCAGTCCGGGATCAGCGAAATGCGGCGCACCAGATAATCCGAAAGGAAGCGGTAGCCGTCGTCTACCAAATGCATGCCGTCGCGGCAGATGAGGGCGGGATATTCCTTGTTGGCCAGGAACGTGTCCCGCAGGTCCAGCAGCGGGGTTTTGAGCTTTGCCGCCACGTTGCGCACGGCATTGGCATAGCGCTCCTGCCAGCCGTAAATGTTCTGCACCTCGCCGATCGCCTGCAAAATGGCTTCCTTGTTGAGCCCCTGCGACACCCAGTTGAAAAACTTCTCCGCGTGCAGCGGCAGCGGGGTGATGAGCATGGGCTTCATGCCGCGCTCCTCCGCCGTGTGGATAAACGTTTCCAGCGCGCCGGAAAACGCGTCCAGGTTTACGCTGGCCTGCGGCGTTTCCTCCGGGTGCTGGGCAACGTACGCCCAATCCAAATTGCAGTCGTTGCCGCCGTATTCGATCACGCACAGGGCGCCTTCCACGGCGGGCACGGCGGAAAACCGCTCCAGCCCCTCCAGCACCGTTGCGCCCATCTTGGCATTGTTGACCACCTTCACGGGAAGCGTATCGGACAAACGCTTGGGGCAGCGTTCCTTGGAAATGACGTAACGGCCGCGCCGCTCGTCGTAGGTAATGCCCACCGCGATCGAATCGCCCCAGATCTGAATTTCCGTAGCGTACATGGATTCACGTCCTTATTACCTAGTATTCATTACTAGATTACGATGAATTACACCGATTGTCAAGTATTAACTTGTACTATTTGCTCCATTTTACATATTGTGTTATAATCAAGCAGATAAGGTCATTCACAAATGCAATATAGATGCGTTCGCGGAGGTACGGTATGACGGAAAAACAACTGCAGTTTGCCGCGCGGCTGAAAGGGTACCGGCCCGTGCCGTGGGAGCGGATCCCCGATCTTGGGCTGTACATGGACCAGGTGATCACGTTTGCGGAGCGGCAATGCCGGGAGCTGTTCATGGGGGGCGACCGCATTTTCACCCCGTCGATGATCAACAATTACGTAAAAATCGGCCTGGTGGACCGCCCCGTGGCGAAGAAATACGGCCGGGAACAGCTGGCACAGCTGTTGATGATCTGCGTGCTGAAACTATCTATTTCCACGGAAAATATGAAAACCCTTGTGCGACCCGCGGAAGGCATATCCCTGCAGGCGCATTACGAGGCCTTCTGCCAAACGCAGCTCTCCGTATTTGCCTCCCTTTCAGACGCGCTTCCCCAGCCGCTGATGGACTGCGCCATGCGCGGCGCGGCCTACCTGCTGCTGTGCAACACCCTGCTCACGCCGGAGCCGCCCATAAAGGCCGAACCGCCTGCCGCCAGGGAAGCCGCCGCAAAGCCGGAACCGCCCAAGGAGGCAAAGAAGAAGTAACCAAAGCGCACCCGGATGCCCCGGAGCCGCGCAAAGAAATACCGCGCAAAGCGCGGTATGCAGACCGCTGACAAACCTTGTTTGGAAGCGGGAAGCCAGCCTGTTCAGAATGCCCGATATGCCGGGAAACAAAGATAGCGCGGGTTGAGCGTACACAGACGTACGCAGCGCCCGCGCTATGCGCGGCTGCCAACGCAGATCGGAGTTTTCATCGGCAAGCTGAGAAATACCGCGCAATGCGCGGTATTTCTGCTATTGACGGGGTAACGGGTTTCCTGTGCGCAGACGGGCGCTAATAGACGTCCATCATAAGCTCTTTTACGAACTCGTCGTAATGCTCGCCCAGATAATCGCTGTCAAAGTCGTAGGCGAAGTCATAGGGAAACGCCCGGATGATTTCGCCGGTATACGCGTCGATTTCCACCTTGATATACGGCGGACGCTCCCCGTCTATCCCGTAATAGGCGGTCACTTCCTGGGCAAACGCCGGGTCCTTGCAGTCGTAGCAGTTTGGCATCTGGAAGCAGAACTTCCAAAGCGGCTTTTGCGGATCGGTCACATCGTACATCGCGGTGATCTGATGGGTGAAGAAACGCACCTCTTCCTGCTTGCGGCCGACGTGCGAAACGATGGCGGCCTCGGCGATGGCCTGCGCCTGGGCCTGCGGTATGGCCCGGGCGTCCGGCAGGGCGTAAACATGGGTGAGAATGGCGGGCGTGATTGCGTTGAAGTACTCCGGATGTTCGGCCAGCTTCTGTACCCCGCGCTCGTGGAACGCTTCGCTGTATGCGGCGAACTGTTCCACCGACCAGAATTTGGGGTTGCCCGGAAGCTGATGCTGCGTTTCGTACGCTTGCATTTCCATGATCAGCGGGTCGCTCCTCATCGCGTCGACCAGCGCCTGCTGTTCCTTCCTTTGCGCGATGATCTCCTCCACGGTTTCGTGGAACGCGCCCGTTTCCGGATGGATAAACACCCAGAAGTCGTCAAACGGCGGGTTTTCGATGACCGCGCCCTGCGGAGTCAGGAACTCGACGTACCAATAGGCCTGGGTGTCGCCGGGAGCCGCGAATTCCGGCACCTGAAACGAGACGTTCATCTCGTAGGCGTCCAGCACGCTCTCCTCCACTTCAAAGCCCTTGGCAATCGCCTTGCGCGCCATCTGCACGGCCGTTTGCCGGTCAATTTTCCCCGCTGGCAGCACATACAACGTCAGCCCCGTGTGATGGAGCCCCAAATCCACCATCAGCTGCGAGGACCACGCCTGTTCCTCCGCGCTCCAGTCTTCAAACGGCCCCCACGCCGCGATCATGATTTCCCAGAAGCTGACCTCGGATATGTCCCTGCCGGTAAACGCGGCCAGCGCCTGGTCTGCAATCCGGCTGATTTCGGCATCATCCTGCGTTTGGTTCTCCGTAATCCGTTTCACGTCGGGCGTGTTTTCCACGTAGCCCAGCTCCACCAGCGCCCGTACCAGATCCGCCTTGTGTGCGCTTGTCCAGCTTTCGAAATACCCTTCGGTCTGTTCGATCTCCAAAATCTGCTTCCCCGTACTTTCCAGCGTGATGGCGGCAATCGCCGCGCCGGCCAGCAACAGGCTTGCGATCACGATCACCGCGACCGTCCGAATTTTCCGTTTCACAATGGGTTCCTCCTGTACGGAGCGCGCCGCCTCCATCATCGCGTTGTAACACGCGTTGGGAATCGGGGTGAACGCGTTTTGTAAGTCACTGCGGTTCATGAAGCTGCGCCTCCGTTTCTTTTTTCATTTCCGTTTGCAGCCAAAGCCGTGCACGGCTTAACCTGCTGCGCACGGTTGTGCGCGGTATGCGGAGGATGGAAGCAACGTCTTCATACGAATACCCCTCCAGATAGTGCAGGATCAGCGGCAGGCGAAGCTTTTCGGGTAGGGCTTCCAACGCCTGCCGCAGCGCGGGATCGGCAGGGGCGGTTACGGCCTGCGGGGCAATCTCCGCGGAAAGCACGTATTTTTTCCGCTTTCTGCAGATTGCGCGGCACTCGTTGATGAGAATCCGCGTCATCCACGTGCCGATCAAAGCATCCTCCCGCACCTGATACCGGTTCGCCCAGGCCTTGAGCACCGTTTCCTGCAGGGCATCCTTACAGTCTTCATCGTTGCGCAGAATGGTTCTGGCAATGCGGTAGAGGGCGTCGCTCTTTGCGTCGACCAGTGCGACGAAGGTCGGTTTATCCAGCATGCTTCCTCCTCAAGCCCTTTTTCTTGGAACGCGTTCCATATATTAGATGCGCCAATCGTGCCAAAAGTCCGATCCGCACAGAAAAATATCTGCCAATAGTTTATCACACCGCAAAACAAAAAATGGAAACGCGGATAAAACCGATTTTCATCCCTTGCAAACCGGCATAAAAAAAGCCGCGCGGTGCGGCTTGTTTGTACGGATCCCCGTAAACAATCCCGTGAGGGGAACG
>JAEWTC010000065.1 GCA_023459675.1 Bacillota bacterium
AGCAGCAGGCCCTGCAGGCGCTGGAAGAGGTGCTGGAACAGGCGGCCTCGCCCGCCTACCACCGCCAGGCCGCCAAGCGTTTTCTGGAGCTTGCCAACCGCCTCACCAGCCGCCCCGGCGCAAGCAAAAAGGCCGTAAGCCTCCTGCGCGCGTGGAGCGTGAAGCATTCCAAGCTCGCGGAGACCATCGGGTAGCAAAGCGCATCAACCGGCCGTCATTTCCGTTTCGCAGGAAGCGTTCCTCCCCGCCTGAGGCGGCTGGGGACGCGGCCTTTCCACTGCCGCGCGGAGTTTGCGCCGCACGCAAACAAGCCGCCGCCCGCATTGCCGGGCGGCGGCTTGTTTGACGGTTCCCCTTCCCTGTCAAAGCGCCGCTTCCAGCTCCGCGGCGCCGATCACCGTTGCGAAGGCGCCGTGCAGCGCGGCCATGAACGCGGCGTGCACCGTTGCGGCAGGGATGCGTTCGCCCTTCCACTCGAGGTCCTTCGTCGTGCAGGCGTCGCCAAGCAAAAGCGCCTCGTAGCCCAGCGCGTTTGCGGCGCGCACGGTGGTATCCACGCACATATGGCTCATCATCCCGCAGAGCACCAGCCGCTTGACTCCGAGTCCGGCCAGCGTATCATTCAGCTCCGTGCGCAGGAAGCCGTCCGGCGCGTGTTTCACAATCACGCGCTCGCCCTCCAGCGGCCGCACGCTTTGATGGATCTGCGCGCCCGGCGTGCCAGGCAGAAAGAACGTGGCATTCGCCCGCTGGCTTTCGTGGCGCACGTGCACCACGGGCAGCCCCTTTTCCCGAAACAGCGCAAGCGCCTGCGCCGCGCGCGCCGCGGCAGCCTCCGCCTCCCACAGCTCGTTCTTCCCGCCCGGAAAGTAGTCGTTTTGGATGTCGATGAGCACAAGCGCGGTGTTTTTCATGGTCTGCCCCTCCGTATATTTTCTGGTTGCGTTCCAACGGGCGCGGCCCGCGCTTACGCCGACGCGCTGCGCCTGCGCAGGCTTTTCTCGTACGCGCCGGGCGTTACGCCGTAATGCGCCAGGAACACGCGGTTGAACGTGCGCACACTTTGAAACCCGCACGCGAAGGCGATGTTGGCCAGGCCCTCCCGGCCCGCGTCCATGGCGGCGGTCACCTCCCGCAGGCGCACCAGCGTGACGTACTCCTTAAACCCCGTGCCCGTGATCTTCTTAAACTCGCGGGAGTAGCTGCTCACGCTCATCAGCGCGCCCCGGGCCATTTCGGCGATGGGAAGCTCCTGGGCGTAATCCGCCTCAATGCGGCTGATGCTTTCGCGGATGCGGTTCAAATGCAGCTGCCGCTGCGTGCCGCCCGCCTGAAACTCCGCTTTCTGGTAATACCGGTGCAAAATGCCCTGCACCTCCAGAATATAGCCGTACAGGAAAAACGCGCTGGCCGAGTTCAAATGCGTGTACTCGTCGTACATGCGGTCCACCAGCTTGTCAAACCGCGTGTCCAGGCGAAGCGCGTCCGGCCGGAACACGCTGGAGCGCACCCCCGAGCTCAGCACCAGCGTGCCGGCCTTGCGCGCGGCGTACGGATCAAACGTCAGCAGCAGCACCATGGAATCCGCCGAGGGGTCCGCATAGCTGTGGATATCCCCGTCCGAGCAGATGAACGCGTCGCCCGCCAAAAGCCGCGCCGCCGCGCCGTTGAGGCTTACGCTCACCGAACCGGAAAGCACGAAAGCCGCCTCGAAATCGTAATGCCAATGGGAGGCCACCTCGCAGCGGCCGGTTTTCAGGATGGCGATGGGCAGGCGCAGGGCGTTGTGGTAGGTTTTATATTCGTGTAAAAGCATGGCGCGGCCTCAACTTGCAAAAAATGACCAGTCTTCACAAACCGGCGTCTTGTTTATACCCTGTTACGATCCTATAATGATAACGTTTCAACAGGAATTCGTCAACCGCAATCCATAGGATGAACTGGCGGCTGGGTTTTTATTTGCAAAAACCGGCCACTACGAAAAGGGAGCTGAGCCCGCATGGAGTATATCGCGGAACCGTTTAAAATCAAAGCCGTGGAGCCTTTGCGCATTTTGACCAGAGCGCAGCGGGAGCAGGCCATCCGGACCGCCGGGTACAACCTGTTCAACCTGCGCGCCGAAGACGTGTATATCGATTTGATGACCGATTCGGGCACCGGGGCGATGAGCCAGGCGCAGTGGGCCGCCCTGATGACCGGCGACGAGGCCTACGCCGGCGCGCAGAGCTATTACCGCCTGATGGACAGCTGCAAGGACATTTTCGGCTACCCGTTCTTCCAGCCCGTGCACCAGGGCCGCGCCGCGGAGAAGGTGTTTCTGCCCATTCTGCTGTCCGAAGGCAAAATCGCAATCAGCAACACGTTTTTCGATACCACCCGCGCCCATGTGGAGCTTGCGGGCGGGGAAGCCGTGGACTGCGCCGTGGACGAGGCCATGGATACCGAGCATTACGCGCCGTTTAAGGGCAACATGAACGTGGAACGGCTGGAAGAGCTCCTCCGCACGCACGGGCAAGCGCGTGTGGGCGCGGTGGTGATGACCGTTACCAACAACTCCGCGGGCGGGCAGCCCGTGTCCATGGAAAATATCCGGCAAGCGGCGGCGGTCGCCCGCAAGTACGGCGTCCCCTTCGTGCTGGACGCCGCCCGGTACGCCGAAAACGCCTGGTTCATTAAAACACGCGAGCCGGGCTACGAGCACAAGACCATCAAGGAAATCGCCCGCGAAATGTTCGCCTATGCCGACGCGTTTCTGATGAGCGCCAAGAAGGACGGCATCGTGAACATGGGCGGGCTGATCGGCGTCCGCGCCGATGAGAAGCTGATGCAGGCTGTGCGCGAGCGCGTGATCCCCCTGGAAGGGTACCTGACCTACGGCGGCCTCGCCGGGCGCGATCTGGACGCTTTGGCCGTGGGCCTGCAGGAGGCGACCGACGACGGCTACCTGCGCTACCGCGTCGGCCAGGTGGAATACCTGGGCGGCTGCCTGCGCGAGGCGGGCGTGCCCGTGCAGTACCCCGTGGGCGGCCACGCCGTGTTCGTGGACGCGGGCAAAATGCTTGCGCACATCCCGTTCGATCAGTTCCCCGGCCACGCGCTGGCCGTGGAGCTGTACGTGGAGGCGGGCGTGCGCGCCTGCGAAATCGGCTCCTACATGCTGGGGCGCGACCCGAAAACAGGCGCGCAGCTGCGCTCCATGTTTGAGTTCACCCGCCTGGCCGTCCCCCGCCGCGTGTACACCCAGGCGCATCTGGACGTCGTCGCCAAGGCCCTCCAAAACATCAACGCCCGCCGGGAAACCCTCAAAGGCTTCCGCATCCTCAACGAGCCCCCGGTGCTCCGCCACTTCACGGCGACGCTGGAGCGGGTGGAGTAAGGGAGCGAAAGGGGACGACAGGGGACGATAAGGAACGTTAAGGGACGATAGGGAACGTTAAGGGCTGCCGCCCTTAACAACCCGCCAAGGGCTTTGCCCTTGACCTGTTACAAGAAGCCCGCGCAATGCGCGGGCTTCTTTGAATGTATAGGATGGATGGCACGATCTTCCCAAAGTATCGAACCACTCTCCCGGCTGGCATGGCTTTACTCCAGTATCATACCGCTGTTTTCACCGCCGCGTCCCGCGCGCGGTCGAGCTTTGCGTTGCGCAGGTACAGCGCCATATCCACGGTGATCGCGGCCAGGTTGAAGCAATAGAAGAACAGGCCCAGGCAGAACAGAAAATCCGGCGCCGCGCCCGCTTGCAGCTGCAAGAGCTTCCGCAGGATGCCCACCACGTAGCCGACCCACAGAAGAACCTCAAAAAAGAAGCTCTTGCCCTTGGCGGTTCTGGCGTGATACGATTTGTAGATGGAAATCGGCCACGAAAGGCCGAAGCACAGGATCATCAGCGCTTCCAGAAAATTAACCATATGCTGCCGCTCCTCTTTTTGCGCTTTGTTTGAAATACGTCACATTCATTTGATATACGCCGCACTCCGCAGCTCCTGCATAACCCCGGCTGGCGCAAGCCCCTTACAGCCAGCGGCTACACGCTGTTTTGTCCGCCTCGTTTGAAACACGCCGGTCACCGTTGCGGATGAACCCGCGGCAAGCTCCAAAGCCCCTTACAGCCAGCGGATAAACGCCGTTTTATCCGCCTTATTGAACCCGCAGCCTTCGTAAAAGCGGAAGGTACCCTCGTCCTTATTGCCGGTGGTGAGGGATACCTTGTAGCAGCCCGCGGCACGGGCAATTTCTACGGCTTCCGCCATCAGCGCGGCGGCGAAGCCTTTCCTGCGGTAGGCGGCGTCGGTGATCACGTTTTCAATGATCGCGTAGGGCCGGGCGCAGCGGGTAAGGTTTTTGATTACCACCACGGTCACGCTGGCGGCAAGCATTCCGTTTTGTTCCAATAGCAGAATATGATAATCAGGGTCGGCAAGGATGTTCTCCCACAACGTGGTTAGCCCCTCGCCTTCCGGCACGGGGTCGGTTTCATGGAGCTGCTTGTACAGGCAAAGCAGGCCGGGCAAATCCTCCCGCCGCGCTTCCCGAACCGAAAACCCTGTCGCGCCTTGCGTTTCCACGGCGCATCCCTCCCGTACCTTCGTACTTCCCCGGCATACCCGCCACGGTTTCCACTTTGCGTAGAGCGGGGGAATCCCCCCGCTCCCATCGTTCGTTATTTCTCCGGCATACCCGCCGCGGTTTCCACTTTGCGTAGAGCGGGGGAATCCTCCGCTCCCATCGTTCGTTACTACCGCGGCACGCAAACCACGGTTTCCACCGTGCGCAGCGCGGGGTGCAAATCCATCTCCGGCGCCATATCCAGCCGCGGCCTTCCGTCCGCGCCGATGTGCACGCGATGCAGCGCGGCGCAGCGGGGGCTGTCCGTACAGTTATATTCGGCGCGGTAGGCAATGTACAGCTCTCCGCCGCAGGTAAAAAAGCTGTTGTGCCCCGGCCCGAACCGCCCGGGAACGGACACGTACGAAAGCGCCGGCGCGGGCCGTTTCTGCCAGTTGTCAACGTTCAGCAGATCGGCGTTCTCGTCCGCCGTGAGCAGCCCCACCGCATAGCTGTACCGGTTGGCGGACGCGCCCGAATACGTTAAATACACCGTGCCGCCGCGCACGAAGGCGTTGGGACCCTCGTTGTTGATGGTGCCGTCCAGGTTTTCCCAGCCGTACAGCGGGCGGGACAGCAGCACCGGCTCGCTTGCAAGGTGCGCGGGGTTTTCCGCGTCCAGCAGGGCGATGTAGAGCATGGAGCCGCTGTCTAGCGGCGTGCCGATGTGCTCCCGGTACGACCACACCGCGTACGAGCGTCCTCCGGCGCGGATGTGCGTCATATCCAGCGTAATCGCGCTCTCCGCAAGGGGGCTGCCGTCCCTGCGGCACACGCGCACGGGCGTTTCCCAGTCTCCGGGGCGCAGAATATCGCCGCCGGGCTTCAGCTTCATCACATGGCACTGCGGCCCCCACGCCGCGCCGGAAACCGCGAACAGGATGTACAGCGCGCCGCCGATCCAGTGAAACTCCGGCGCCCAGAACGTTTGCACAAAGGTTTCGCTCACGTCCAAAATCAGGCTCTGCCGCGCGTCCTCCGCAA
>JAEWTC010000066.1 GCA_023459675.1 Bacillota bacterium
TCCGCCACGGGGTCCGCGTGATCGGCGTTGAGGTACCGCTCGATGATGAAGCGCGGGCGGCGCTTGACTTCGTTATAGATTTTGCCGATGTATTCCCCGATCACGCCCAGACAGAATAGCTGTATGCCGCCGATCATCCAGATGGAGGCCAACGTGCTGGTCCAGCCGACGACGGTTTTGCCCAAAATCCAGGAGACGAGCGTGTACAAAAGCATCAGCAGCGAGATGGCCAGGATGACGATCCCCAGCGTCGTAATCAGCCGCAGCGGCTTTACGGAGAAGCTCGTGATGCCGTCGATGGCGAAGGCAAGCATTTTCTTGAACGGATACTTGCTCTCGCCGGCAAAGCGCGCCGTGCGATCATAATACACGGTGCCGGTCTGGTAGCCGACCAGCGGGGCCAGGCCGCGCAGGAATAAGTTGACTTCGGGGAACGCGGCCAGCGCGTCCAACGCGCGCTTGCTCATCAGGCGGTAATCCGCGTGGTTGAACACGATGTCCACGCCCAACCCTTTCATAAACCGGTAGAAAAACAGCGCGGTCTGCCGCTTGAAAAACGTATCGGTTTTGCGTTTGTTGCGAACGCCGTATACCACGTCGCAGCCCTTGGCGTGCTCGGCCAGGAACTGGTCTATGGCTTCCATATCGTCCTGTAAATCGGCGTCCATGGAAATGCTCACGTCGCAATGCCTGCGCGCCGTCATCAGCCCGGCCAGAAGCGCGTTCTGGTGCCCGCGGTTACGGCTCAGCTTCAAGCCCTCGAACAGGGGGTTTTGCTCGCACAGGTCGGTGATTACCTGCCAGGTTTTATCTTTGCTGCCGTCGTCCACCAGCAGCACGCGGCTGTCCGCGCCGCACAGACCGCCGCCGATCAGCCGTCCCATTTTCTCCGTCAACCGTTTCGCGGTTTCCGGCAGCACCTGTTCTTCGTTGTAGCAGGGGATGACGATCATCAGTTTCATTGCACGGTTCCCTCTTTCTATCGCGTAATGCGTATGTCGCCGCTTTGCGCCGTAAATAAGGCGTCTCCGATCCATGCTTCCACAAGCACGCGGTAATCTCCTTCGGGTACGAAGGCGCCGTCCGCCCCGCGCCCGTTCCAGTAAAAGCAGCTGCCGTCGGGCACGATGGACAGCGGTCTGGACGGGCTTCTGTAACAAAGGCGCCGTACGCTTTCCCCGGCGGAATTCACCACCGTTACGCCCAGGGCGCACGGCAGGGAGTGTTCCACGAAGATCGGCATCTCCGCGCCCTCCCCCGCCGTAAACCGCTCCGGCGCGGACGCGCTGAGCGAAAGCGCGCCCGAAGGCGGCGTTACGGTGATCAGGTGGCCGGTCTGCAGGGTCAGCGCGCCGTTTTCCAGCGTCAGCACCTGCACCAGCACATATCCGTACAGGTCGTCATCGCCGTTTTGCAGGGTTATGGTGCGCTCCTTGCGCCCCGGCAGGATCGCACCCGCAAGATCGCCCAAAGCGGTAAAGCGCTCGGCCTCGTCGTACACAAGCTCCGCCTCGTCAAACTGCCAGCGCCCGTCCCTGCGGTAGACGATCTGATACGCCACGCGCACCGGCCGGAGCGCCGTGAAGGCAAGCGTCAGGCTTTGGTCGGCGGTGATCAGATCATCGGAAAAGGTGATGTCCACAACCGGGGAGCGGTCGCCGCTCAGCTCCGCGTCCGGGTCGTAAGCGAAGACCACGGTATCGTCCTCCTGCGGATAGACCTGCGGGGTGGACGCGCCATGGTTTGTCAGCAAATACCGGGTAAGCTCTGCAAGCGTGATGCTGCCGTCCCGGTTGCCGTCCGCCGGATAGTTCCACAGCGGGCTGATGCCTTGGGTGAGGATCTGGGTAAAGTAGAACGAGCCCTGCGCCCCGTCGCTGCGGCCGTTCCAGTACCAGCTTTCCTCCATCGCCCCGGAGCTGGTAAGCACCTTGAAATTGCCGTTTTGGAAGGCGGCGGCCGGCGGCGGCTCCCGCATGCCCTTGCCGATGAACGCGCCGGAATAGCAGGCGTCCAGCAAAAGGATGTTCGTGCCGGAGACGCCCTGAAACAGCGCTTCCAGCTCCGCGGCGGTCAGGCGGCTTTCGGTAACGCCGTCGCTCAGCAGCAGCGCCATGTTTCCGGCGTCGTCGTACGCGCCGTGGGTGGAGATGTACAGGGTATTGCAGTCGTCCGCATCGGCCTCGCCAAACGCTTTCTGAATCCATTTGCCAAGCGCCTGCACGGTGGTCACGGGTTCGTCCGGCGTCAGGATCTGGGCAAAGGGAATCGCGCTGTGCAGCAGCGCCCGGTACATATCCTGCACGTTGTTGGCCGACGACGGATAGGTGCTGTCAAGCGTTACGAACAAATCCATACCGATGAGCAGCGCGCGGTTTTGCCGCGCCTCAGCCTCGGCGGGCGCCGGAAACGGCAGGCACAGCCACAGGGCGATCAGGATGCCCGCAATGATCCGCATGCCGTTCCTCCTGCGCATCGCATTTTCAAACTTGCCAACAGCCGGTCGCGCCGGCACAGGGTTTCCGGCCGCCGCGTACCGGCCGCAAACGGGGCCGCGCCCATCAGGTGCCGTCCGAGACCAGCCAGGAGTTCGGGTCGTCGAATTCCAGCTTTTCAATGGCGTGCCCGATGGCCAGCTGCGTTTCCCGGTCCGCAACGCCCGTCGGCGTTTTCCCCGGCATGGTTTGCTGGAATAAAAGCACGGCCTGCCGCGTGTTGCTTGCATAAGTGGAGGTGTAATGCCGCTGGGAAAGATACCCGAGCCTCCCCAGGGATTGCTGGAGCGCAAGCACCTTATCGCCCGTGTTTCCGTACTGCATGGTGGTGTCCACCACATCCCCCCAGCAGCCGAAGCCCAGGATCTGCGAATTGTCCAGCGGGTATACGGCGCGCTGCACGCTTTCCGGGTTGTTGCCCTCGATCACATGGATGTTCACGCCGCCGCCCGGCCCGTAGGCGCAGTATTCCACCAGCGCAACGTGCGCGGTATCGCCAGCGGGGCCGTAGCTGAAATAGACCAGGTCCCCCGGCAGCGGTATATACTCGTTCGTCCGCATCAGCCCCGCGCCGTTTTTCAGCCATTGCCAGCCCCAGCCCGGCTGGTAGCCGCGCCGGAATACAAAACGCCCGCGGGCGATGAACCAGTCCCGCCCGGTGTTCCGCCCCGTATAAAACGGGTACGTTACGTTGAGCATCGCAGTGCCGTACAACTGGTCCGTCATGTGGACGCTCCAACAGATGAACTCCGCGCACCACTGCGCATAGGGTTCGCCCGTCCACGCGCCGTACTTGGTGTAGCCGCCGGTTTCCTCCGTGTAGCCGATCTCCTGGGCCGCCGTTTCCAGCAGCTTTACGATATGCTCCGGCAGCGCTCCGGGGTCAATCACCCGTTCCGGCTCCGGCGTAATCTCCGGCGCGGTTGGCTGCGCGGCTGCCGTTTCGGCGGGAACGGCGGTGTTTTCCGCCGCCGCGCCAATGCCCGCCCCCGCGAGCAGGATTACGGCGCATATCGTACAGACCCGGTTCCATCGGCTTTTCATCATACGGTACCTTCCATACTATCGTCCGAAGTCTTCAATCCCGCGAAGGAGCTCAAACTCCCGGTAGTCGCCCACCGAGGAATACATCTTGCGCGTCAGCACCGCTCCGGCGCGGTAAAACAGGCATATAAAGGGCACGTCCTGCGCAAACTGCTGCTGGATCAACTGCCAGATGCTCTTGAAGGTTTCCTGCGAAGCGCTCTTGCGCAGCTCGTAGAACAGATCCGTCATCGTATCGGACGCATAGCGACCGTAGTTGGCGGTGTTGCCCTTCATCAGCAGAAAACCGGCGTCGGGCACCGTATCCATCTGGAAAGACGCCAGCACAAGGTCAAACGAGTTCGCCTGCAGCTTCTCCTGCACCTGCGCATAGGTCATGGCTTCAACCGACACCTTGATTTTCAGCTTCTCCAGCATATCGGCAATCATGTTCGCGGTCTCGAAGCGCACGTTGTTGTCCGGATCTTCGTACACATACAGGCGCAGGCGCAGGTTGCGCGGTTTGCCGTCGATGATCTTGTCCAGAATGCCGTCCCCGTCGGAATCCACCCAGCCCTCTTCTTCCAGCAGCTGCTGGGCAAGCTCCAGATTATTGCGGTAGATGAGTTCCTGATCGTAATAAAGCCAGGAGGACGGGGGGATGGGCGTATCAGTTTGAATGGTCATGCCCATGTAAGCGCTGTTGGAGATCAGGTTGGTATCGATCGCGGCGCGGATGGCCCGGCGCACGTTCAGGTTTTCCAAAGGGATTTCGTTGAAGTTCATCAAAAGCGTTTCCAGCTGCCGCGTGGAATAAGTGACCGAGAGCGAGGATACCCCGCTTTTATACTGCGACGCGGACACAGAGCGCGTAAAGGCCGTGTCCACACGGGCGTACTCGTATGCCGTGATCAGATCCTTGTTGCTGGTGAAGGTGGAAACCACGATCTCCTTGACCTGCGGCGGGGACTGCCACCAGTAGGTGTTCAGCGTCAGCCACATGTAGCTGTTGGCAGGCTCGAACGCGCCGAACTTATACGGGCCGGAGCCGTAGGGCGCGGCGAGATCCACCTGCGCCGCGGGCACGACGGGAAAGGTCATCGCATAGAGTAGGCCGAAGTACGGGCGGCCGGACGCCGTGGTGACCACCAGCGTGCGCTCGTCCTGCGCGTAGAACTTGGAGACCATGTACTGCATATTGCGGTAAAAGCCCTGCGCGGTCACGCTCTCGTTGCCGGCCATGCTCAGCAGGTATTCGCCGGAGGCGGCGACGTCCGCCGCGGTGAGGGGGGTGCCGTCCGAAAACATGAGGTTTTCCCGCAGGATGAACGTCCACGTTTTGCCGTCGTCGGCCATGTTCCA
>JAEWTC010000067.1 GCA_023459675.1 Bacillota bacterium
TCGAGGATAACGCAAAGATCAAAGCGGAAGCGGTGATGCGGTTCTGCGGTTTGCCGACCTTGGCCGACGATAGCGGGATCGCCGTGGCCGCGCTGAATGGAGCGCCTGGCGTGCACAGCGCGCGCTACGCAGGCCCGGATTGCGACGACCGCGAAAACGACGCGTTGCTGCTGAAAAACATGGAAGGCATCGCCAACCGCAGCTGCAAATTCGTATCCGCGCTGGCGCTTGCCATGCCCGCGGCGGAAACGGCAACCGTTACCGGCGAATGCCATGGCACGCTGCTGACGGCGCCGCGCGGGGAGAACGGCTTCGGTTACGACCATCTGTTTTTGTATGAGAACGGCAAAACGTTCGCCGAGCTGACCCGCAAGCAAAAGAACGTTATCAGCCACCGCGCGAAAGCGGCGGCCGAGATGCGAAAGCTTCTTGAGGCGCTGTTCTGGCAATGAGAATCGTTGCGGTCAGCGACACGCACCACAATACGGAGCTGTTGGAGCGCTGCGTACGGCAGGCGATTGCCGACGGGCAAATTGACGCCTTCCTTCATTGCGGCGACGGCGTTCGTGATCTGGAAACGGTGGAACCGCTGCTGATTGCGCAAAACCCGCGCATCCGCATCGCAGCCGTGAAGGGCAACTGCGATCTGGGCGAGTTCGCGTATTCCGCTTCAGAGCTCGTGGAGCTGAACGGCGTGCGTACGCTTGTCACACACGGGCATTTATTTCAAGTGAAGCAGGGGCTATCACACCTTGCCAAAGCCGCCCGGGAGCTAAACGCAGCGCTCGCGTTCTACGGTCACACCCACCGGCCGGAAATCGTTGACGGGCATGGCGTTACGATGATCAACCCCGGTTCTTTGGCTTCCTTGCAGGCCGCCGGATTTGCCTATCTGGAGGTTCTGATATACGGTTCGCACTCTATTCGTGAAAACTTTATCAAGCGCCGTTGAATCCCGTTGACAACCGCGGAGAACCGTGATACGATATCCATGATATCCGATCATTTTACTCGGGTATCGGAAGGCAGGATCACATGAAGCTCTCCACACGCGGCAAATACGGTTTGTATGCGATGCACTATCTGGCGCAGCATCAGCATGAAGGGTTTCAAAGCCTGAACCGCATTGCCTCCGCCGGGATACCCAAGCAATATCTGGAACAGCTGCTTGGCAGCCTGCGGCGCAACGGGCTGATCCGCTCGGAACGCGGCGCAAACGGCGGCTATCAACTGGCGCGTTCGCCCGCGGGTATTACCGTGCTCGATATTATCGACGCGATGGAGGGTCCGCTGGCGCTGAGCGACTGCATTTCGCCCGATAGCCACTGCGCAAGGGCAGGCCAGTGCCGCGTTCGGCTGGTGTGGGAAAAGCTGACCGATTCGATCAATCATGAGCTTGCCGGCGTTACCCTGCAGGATATGTTAACAAGCAGCGAGGTGAAAGCAATTGAATCCTAGGACTATTTATCTGGATAACGCAGCGACGACCGCCGTAAGGCCGGAAGTGCTGGAGGCGATGCTGCCCTGGTTTTCGCAGCAATATGGAAACCCGAGTTCCATCCACAAAATCGGCCGCACGGCAAAAATTGCCGTGGAAACTGCCCGCAAACAGGTGGCGGCGGCCATCGGCGCGCTGCCGCAGGAGATTTACTTCACGGGCGGCGGTTCCGAAAGCGATAACTGGGCGCTGCGCGGGCTGGCGGACGTTGCCAAGGGCAAGCATATCATCACCAGCGCCGTGGAGCACCACGCCATTTTGCATACGACGGCTTACTTGGAAAAGAAGGGCTACCGCGTCACCTATCTGCCCGTGGACGAGTACGGTAGGGTGAACCCCAAGGACGTGGAAGCCGCGATTGAAGAGGACACCTTCCTGATCTCCATTATGACCGCCAACAACGAAATCGGCACGATTGAACCCATCGCCGAAATCGGCGCGATTGCCAAAGCGGCCGGCGTGCTTTTTCACACCGACGCCGTGCAGGCCGTAGGCGCGGTCCCTGTGGACGTCAACCGGATGAACGTCGATCTGCTGTCGCTTTCCGCGCATAAGTTCAACGGCCCCAAGGGGATCGGGGTTTTATACATCCGCAAGGGCGTGCGGATCTCCCCCTTTATTTTCGGCGGCGCGCAGGAACGCAACATGCGCGCAGGCACGGAAAACCTGGCCTCCATCGTGGGTCTGGGTAAGGCGATTGAGCTTGCGGTGGCGGAGATACCCGCGCACGCGGAGCGCTTTTCTCAGCTGCGGGATCAGCTGATCAGCGGCGTGATGAACACCATCCCCGACGTGCGGCTCAACGGCCACCCCGTGGACCGGCTCCCCAATAACTTTAATATGTGCTTTCGCTATATCGAAGGCGAATCGCTGCTCATGCGGCTGGATCTTGCCGGCGTCGAGGGTTCCAGCGGCTCCGCCTGCACCAGTGGAAGCCTGGATCCCTCCCACGTACTGCTAGCGATCGGCCTGCCCCACGAGATCGCGCACGGCAGCCTGCGGCTGACCTTGGGCCTCGACACCACCGAGGAGGACGTCCAATACGTGCTGGCGGAACTCCCGAAAATCGTGCAGACGCTGCGGGAAATGAGCCCGCTGTACCACTTGTGTAATGTAAAGGAGAATGTATAATGTACACGGACAAAGTCATGGACCATTTTGAACATCCGCGCAACGTAGGCGAAATTGAAGGCGCCTCAGGTTCCGGCACCGTTGGCAACGCCAAATGCGGGGACATCATGAAGATGGATATCAAGGTGGAAAACGGCGTGATCGTAGACGCGAAGTTCAAGACCTTCGGCTGCTGCGCCGCGGTTGCCACCAGCAGCATGGCCACCGAAATGATCATCGGCAAAACGGTTGAGGAAGCGCTTGCGCTGACGAACAAACAGGTGATGGATGCGCTGGGCGGCCTGCCTCCCGTGAAAATCCATTGCTCGGTGCTTGCGGAAGAATCCATCCGCGCGGCATTGGAAGATTATCAGAAAAAACACGCGTAATCGGTTTCCCGAAAGGACAAATTATGCCCGAATTACACGGGAATCTGGATGGCATCAAACAATCGACCCTGGCGGACATCAAGGCCCTGTACGACGAACAGATACCCGCCGGTTCGTTCATCCCCTATGAAATCCTGCAGAAACTCTGCGGGTTTTCTGCTGCGCTGAACCGGGAAATCGCGCTCTACATTTCCCGTTACGGCGACGTCGTGGACGTAATCTTGGGCCAGTCGGACCGGATTGACCTGCCCGAGCTCAGGCTGCGCCGGAGCAAGGCGCGCCTTGCCATGGTTCGCTGCGTGCATACGCATCCAGGCGATGAGGGCGAATTGAGCGACGTGGACTTAAGCGCGCTAATCACCGTGCGGCTGGACGCTATGTGCGCCGTGGGCGTAAGCCAGAGCGGAAACCCGACCAGCGTACAGTGCGCGTTTCTGGATCCCTCCGTGCCGGGAAAGACGCAGCTGACCCAAGTGCTTCCCGCGAAAAAGCTGCCGGACGAAGAATGGCTCCAAATCATCGACGACGTGGACGTTGCCTACCGTGCCGCGCAGCCCGCCGAGGAAAAGGATGCGGAGAAGGCGGTTCTGGTTGGGATCGATACCGAGGACTCGCTTACGGAGCTGAAAATGCTCGCCGAAACCGCCGGCGCGGAGACCGTAGGCACGGTTTTACAGAAGCGCGGAAAGCCGGACAGCCTGTATTGCATCGGCAAGGGCAAGGCGGATGACCTGTCCCTGCTCACGCAAACCCTGCAGGCCAACGTGGTGATCTTCGACGAAGAGCTGACCGGCGTGATGCAGCGAAACCTCGAAGAGCTTTTACAGGTTAAGGTGATCGACCGGACCGCGTTGATATTGGATATTTTCGCGATGCGCGCGAAAACGAGCGAAGGCAAGCTGCAAGTGGAAATGGCGCAGCTGAAATACCGTTCCCAGCGCTTGCTTGGGCAGGGCCTCGCCCTCAGCAGGCTTGCGGGCGGCATCGGTACGCGCGGCCCCGGCGAAAGCAAGCTGGAAGTCAGCCGCCGCAGAATACGCGAGCGGATGCACGATCTGGAACGGCAGCTTTCCGCCATGGAAGGCCAGCGCTCCCTGCGCCGCAAGCGGCGTGAGAAGAACGGAATCCCGATCGTCGCGCTGGTCGGCTATACGAACGCGGGCAAATCCACCCTGTTCAACAGCCTGACCGGCGCCGACGTATTTGTAAAAAATGCCCTGTTCGCAACGCTGGACAACGTATCCCGCCCCATCGCGCTCCCCCATGGCACGCAGGCGCTGCTGGTGGATACGGTCGGCTTCATCCATAAGCTTCCGCACGACCTTGTGGAGGCCTTCCACGCAACGCTGGAGGAAGCGGCGCTGGCGGATGTGATCGTCGTCGTATCGGACGCGGCCAGCCCCTATGTGCAGCAGCAGCTGCGAACCGTGCAGGAAGTGCTGGAAAGCCTCGGCGCGGCGGACGCGCCGCAGATTCTCGCCATGAATAAAGCGGATTTGCTCCCCGACCGGGCGGCGGACGTTCCCGGGTCGGTTTTCATCAGCGCGTTGACCGGGGACGGTCTTGCCGTGCTGCTGGACGAAATTGAGAAAACACTTTCGATTCAAACATTGCGTTACCGGGTGTTCGTTCCTTTTTCACTGTATCACAAGCTCGGCCAGTTTCGAAAAAACGGAGTCGTTCTAGAAGAATCTTACAGGGACGACGGCGCTGTTTTGTTGGTGGAAGCCGATCAGAGCGTGATGAAAACGCTCTGCCAAGAAGGGATACAACTGCTGGATGACGAAACTGCTTAGTTAATCATTCGCGTTTGTAAGGATGGATGGTTGTGTTGATCGAGAAAGCCGTGTCCGTCATGCTGCTGGCCGCGTCGCTGCTCAAGGGGGGCATGGACGCGGCGATGCCCGACAAGAATATCGACGGTACCTTTTTTTTGGTCAACCCCAACGCGCTCATCAGCGAAACGTACGTCCCCCAAGTGCGCAAGACGAACCTCGCGGGTTTATCCCAATCCATGCGGGATGACGCCGCAGACGCGCTGGAAGCGATGTTCGCAGCGGCGAAGGCAGACGGCATCAAGCTTTCCACGGTATCCGGCTACCGCAGTTATTCAAAGCAAAACGTTCTTTATGAGCGCAAGGTGAAGTCGCTGGGCGAGGACGGAAACACGTTGGTCGCCCTACCCGGCAGCAGCGAGCACCAGCTGGGGATGGCGATGGACGTAACCAAGACGGGCAGTTCCAGCCTGAACGCGAGATTTGCCGATACGCCGGAAGGCGCGTGGGTAGCGCAGAACGCGCACAGGTTCGGGTTCATCATACGGTATCAAAAGGGTATGGAAGAGATCACAGGCTATTCCTACGAACCATGGCACCTGCGCTATGTGGGAACCGGCTATGCCCTTGCGGTTTACCAATCCGGGCTTCCCATGGAATTGTATGTGTCCCAGCACCGTGCGCAGCTCTATCAATATCTGGTACAACAAACATACGAGGTGCTTCCATGAAAAAATTGTTCGTCGCAGCGGTTTTATGCATCACCGTTCTTCATGCCTGCGTTGCTTTTGCAGAGGCGACGTGGGATTTTGAGCTTCCGCTGTCCGTCGTAACCAACGAGTACGCCGTGCTGGTGAACCGGGACCATACGCTCGGAAGCGGCGACCGCCCGGTCAACCTGGTAAGCACCAACGTTCGCAAGCGTTCCAGCGCCGCCGTTGAGCTGGATCCCGTCGTTGCCGCGGCGTTGGAAACGCTGTTTACCGACGCCGCCGCGACCACCGAGTACATTTACCGCGTGAAGGACAGCGCCGGCGAATGGCAGAACGCGACTTTCTCCGATCCGAAGGGCATGCAGCTGCTGCTGGTCAGCGGATACCGTTCCTACAACGCCCAGTATACGATTTATCAGAACTATCTGGAGCGCAATAACGGCAAGGACGACGGCATATCCAGCCCGCCGGGCGCCAGCGAGCACCAGACGGGCTTTGCGTGCGACGTGTTAAGCGTTCAGTATAACGACAGCAACGAATACATGAACGATTCCTTCTATCAAACGGCGGAAGCCCAGTGGATGGAAGAGTTCGCCCCCGTGTACGGTTTCATTATCCGTTATCCCAAGGATAAAGAGGATATCACGCAGGTGCCGTACGAGCCGTGGCATCTGCGCTACGTCGGCCGCGAGATCGCCGGGTATATCAAGCGTTCCGGGCTGTCGCTGGAAGAGTTTACGGACGAATGGCAAACCGCTTTGGCACGGTTTCTGGAAGACGGCGGCAACGTGCAGGCCCAGCTTCTGATGGAAAGCACTATGGCGCCGCCCGAAGTGGAATCCACCGTTTTGGACGTCTACGGCGAGGACGGCGATCCCGAGGTTTCCCTGTCGCTGTGGTGATCGCTCTTTACAAACCCCGCAAAAGAAGTTAGAATAATATAGGTTTCGTATCGTTTGCGAGATGAGGATTTGAAATGGGCAAAGTGATTGCCATCGCCAACCAAAAGGGCGGTGTAGGCAAAACCACGACGGCAATCAACCTGAGCGCTTGTCTCGCGGAGCTGGGCAAGGATATTTTGCTGGTCGATTTCGATCCACAGGGAAATGCCTCCAGCGGGCTGGGCGTAAAAGCGGAAGACAACACCGTGTACGAAGCCCTGATGGGCGCCAAGCCGATTGCGCAGTGCATCTTCCCCACCATGCTCCCGCACTTGAAAGTCGTTCCTTCCGACATACGCCTGGCAAACGCGGAACCCGCGCTGGTAACGGCGCAGGAACGCGAGCACCGCCTGCAAAAGGCGCTCTCGCCCGTGATTGCCGATTATGCTTATATCATCATCGATTGTCCCCCTTCGCTGGGGCTGCTCACCGTAAACGCCCTCACGGCGGCGCAGCGGCTGCTCATCCCGGTACAGTGCGAGTACTATGCGCTGGAAGGGTTGTCCAGCCTCACCTACACCGTGGAGCGCATCAAGCGCGTATCCAACCCCGGCTTAGAAATTGAAGGCATGCTGCTGACCATGCTGGACGGGCGGACCAACCTTGGCATCCAAGTGGTGGATACCGTAAAGAAGCATTTCAAGAAGCAGGTATATGCCACCGCGATCCCCCGCAACATCCGCCTTGGCGAAGCGCCCAGCCACGGGCTTCCCATTCACCTGTACGACTCGCGCAGCATCGGCGCAGAATCCTACCGGCGGCTGGCCAAAGAGTTTCTCAAGCGCAACGCATAAACAGTCGTTTCCGCTATTCCACCGTAAAGGAGAGTCCTGATGGCCAAGCACGGTTTGGGCAGAGGTTTGGATATCCTGCTCCCGCAGGCTGAAACGGCCGAGGATTCGCCGATACGGGAGATTCCAATTTCCGATATCGACCCAAGCCTATCCCAGCCCCGCAAATCGTTCGACCCCGAAGCGCTGGCACAGCTGGCCGAAAGCATTAAAAGCACAGGCCTATTGCAGCCCATTTTAGTTGTGATGCAGGGCGAACGGTATCGCATTGTTGCAGGTGAACGCCGTTACCGGGCTTCCCGCCTCGCCGGCCTTCAGACAATCCCCTGCCTGATCCGCCAGTTCAGCGAAGCCGAACAACTGGAAGCGGCGCTGATCGAAAACATTCAGCGCGAAGACCTCAACCCCATTGAGGAAGCGCAGGCGATTCAAAGCCTGATGACCCATTTCAGCTACACGCAGGACGAAGCCGCAAAGAAGCTTGGAAAAAGCCGGCCTGCGATTGCCAATATCCTTCGCTTGTTATCCCTCCCCGACCCCATCCGTCAGATGGTACTGAAGAACGAACTGAGCGCGGGGCACGCCCGTGTGCTTGCCGGCGTTCCCTCGGAAGCGCGCCAGCTGGATCTGGCTCATTTGTGTCTGCGCGACGGTTTGTCCGTGCGCAGGCTGGAGGAGCTGGCAAAGCAGCCGGTGCAAGCGGCGCCGCGGCAAAAGCCGCGTTCCCTGCCCACCGAGCTGAACGCGTTCAAGGAAACCCTGCGGGAGACGGTCGGCGTGAAAACCGATGTGGTAGGCACGGCCAGGAAGGGCAAAATCATATTCTCCTACAATAGCGGCGAAGAACTGGATCACCTTTACGAAGTGTTTTCCAAGATCACCCGATAACGGAAGCAAGCGAGTTGGAAAGGACCGGTGACGAAAATGACTGCACATTTCAACGCGAAGAAAAAGAAGGATCCCTACAAGATTTTCGTGCGGATCACCATTGCCATTGCAGCCATTGCACTGGTTAGCCTCGGCGTTTTCTTCGTATGCAACATGCTGGTTGATTCCGAGTACAACGGCATTGTGGACCGGATTTACCAACAGAACATCGCGGATGAGCAGGCTTTTAACCTTGAGCTGGCCGCAATGCGCGAAAACGCCGCGCAGACGGTTCCGACGACGGACGTATCCACGATGCCGGAACTGGAAAGCTGGGCCGCCACGCTGGAAGGCGTGAACTGGCGCATTGAGGACGAGGGCAGCGCCGGGCTTGAAAACACCAATACCGTGACCATCAACAACACAACGCTCTGCGAAGGCGGTCTGATGCTGGTCAACGCATGGCACCCGCTGCCCGCGTACTTCGATATCACCAATCTGGTTGGCATCGGTTCGGCCAGCGGCTGGAAGATTCCGGTGACGGATTCCACCGTGCAGATTTTCCCGGACGCGCTGGCGGCCCTGCAGGCCATGTATGCCGACGCGACCACCGCCGGAATGGCGAATTACATCGTACGTGAAGGCTTCCGCTCAAACGAGCGTCAAACGGAGCTGTTCAACGCGCAGATGGACAAGCTCAGCAGCAAGTACTCGGGTACCATCTTAACGGAGGAAGCCAAGAAAACCGTGAACTTCCCCGGCACCAGCGAATATCAGACTGGGCTTTCCTTTCGCATGGGCCTGTACAACAAGGAGGATCCCGCGGTCGCCAAACAGTCGTTCCAGGAAACCCCGCAAGGCGCATGGTTTGCGGATAACTGCTGGAAGTACGGGGTGATTTTCCGCTTCCCGTCCGCGGATTATCCGAGTCCGTCCTGGGAAGACAAGTCCTACAAAACCGGCGTATCCATGCACCTGGATCTCTACCGGTACGTGGGCAAGCCGCACGCGGCCGCGATGAAAATCCTCGGTTACTGCCTGGAAGAGTATGTGGATTTCCTTATGACCCACCCGCACATCTCTATTTACGAGAACGACGTCCTGCGGTATGAAATCGTCCGTATCAACGTAACGGAACAGTCGGCGTACGATTTGCCCATCACCAGCCTGTCCAGCAATTACGTCGCAAGCATCGACAACATGGGCGGCATCGTGATGGCCTATACCTACGGGTTCTGAACCGGAGTAAGAGAACGCCCCGCTGTAAGTGCAGCGGGACGTTCTTTTTTCGACTGCTGGCAAACTCTGTCTGGATGCGGGATGATACCCTGTGTAAAGGCCACGAATGCTGGAAACCAAGCGTGGCGCAGGTCTGCGCGTACACAGAAGTATCTGTCGCCCACGCCATCGCGCAGGGGTGAACGCAGGCGTGACCTTTCCAATAAGCGAACAACCCGCTGCACAGGCAGCGGGTTGTTCTTTTGCGCTGCTTTTCGCAGCCGGGAATTACTTGATTTCGATGGTCGCGCCGACTTCGGCAAACTTGGCCTTGATCTTCTCGGCTTCTTCCTTGGAAGCGCCTTCCTTGACGGTCTTGGGAGCGCCTTCGACGAGGTCCTTGGCTTCCTTCAGGCCCAGGCCGGCCACCACTTCGCGGACAACCTTGATGACCTTGATCTTTTCCGCGCCGGCGTCCTTCAAGATGACGTCGAACTCGGTCTTCTCTTCCACAACGGCTGCGGCTGCGCCGGCTGCGGGAGCGGCAACCACGGCGGCCGCCGCGGATACGCCAAACTTCTCTTCCAATGCCTTGACCAGATCGTTCAGCTCAAGAATGGTCATTTTTTCGATTTCAGCGATAAATTCCTGATGGGTCATAATCATTTCCTCCGTTCAATTTCTGTTATGCAATGCGCTGTTTAGTTGTTCTCGGCCTTTTTCGTTGCGATCGCGTCAAGCACACGCACGAAGCCGCCGATACCGGACTGCAGACTGCCCAGCATGCGGGAGAGCAGTTCGTTCCGGGACGGTGTTTTGGCAAGTTCCTCCACCATCGCAGCGTTGAGGACTTCATGGCCCATCAACCCGCCCTTAATGGTGATTACCTTCGTTTTGGCAGCGCTGATAAACTCGAATGCTACCTTTGCGGGGGAAACGACGTCCTTCATGCCGAACGCGAATGCGGACGGGCCGCAAAGCACGTCATCAAGGCCTTCGACCTTGGAATCCGTAAGCGCGCGGCGTACGAGCGTGTTTTTCAGCACGCAGTAGTCCACGTTGGCTTCCCGGAACTTGGCGCGAAGTTCGGTTACCTGCTCAACAGTAATTCCCTTGTAGTCTACGACGACCACGCTTTGCGCTTGATCGAATTTCTGTTTGATTTGGGCAACTGTTTCTTTCTTCAGCTCAAGATTCTTGCTCACTCCATTGGCACCTCCTTCTTGAAATCCTGTTTTATTTCAAAAAGAATACCCTTGCAGGCGCAAGGGCGAACAAATGTCGCAAGGGATTTCTCCCGCCTTACACCTCGGCGAGTGAAGCTGCGCTTCGTTATGGCATGGCCACTCGCTGTCTTCGGCATAGGTTTCCAGATGAAACATTCGCATTATACAGGGTCATGCGGCATTTGTCAATAAAATTACGGGTGATTGCGGGTCTGCTGCTGCTAATTTCTTTAGCGCAGCGCAAGCACGTCGTTCTCGTACTGCTGAACCACGGAAAACCAAGCATCCTCCGCCGGTACGCCTTGACGTTTGCAGTATTCCTCCCATACGGCGCCTACGGGCATCATCTTCAGGGCTTCCTGCCTTGCCATAAGCTCCGTCCACTGCCCCGCCGTTTGAAGCTGCGCAAGCTGCCGGTGCGGCGTAAGCAGCGCCGTGAGGATTGCCTTTTGCATATTGCGTGTGCCGATCACCCACGCGGCGACGCGGTTGATGGAGGCGTCGAAGAAATCCAGCCCGATGAGCGCCTTATCCAGCGCGTCGTTGCGAACAAGCTCGGCGGCGATTTCCTTCAGTTCGTCGTCCAGACGCACAACATGGTCGCTATCCCAGCGCACAGGGCGCGTGACGTGCAGCGGGATCCGGTCGAAATAGCAAAGCATCGCGGGAATTTTATCGCTGATCACCTCGGTGGGATGATAATGCCCGCTGTCCATTAAATCATAAATCCCCGGATGCGAGGCGGCATAGCCGAGGTAAAATTCCGAAGAGCCCACGGTGTAGGCTTCCACGCCGATTCCAAACACCTTGCTTTCCACGCAGTCGACCACGCCGGGAAGCTTCTGGGCAAAGATCTCGTCCAGGCTTTTTTGCAGCGTTTGCCTGGGCGACAGGCGGTCCGCCGGCACGTCCTTGAAGCCGTCGGGAATCCAGACGTTGCACAGGCAATGCGTGTTGAGCTCCCTGGCAAAATACGCGGATATGCGCCGGCAGGCGATACCGTGCCGCACCCAGAAACCGCGGACCTCCTCATCGGGTGAGGACAGCGTAAGCCCGCCCTTGACCATCGGATGGCTAAAGAACGTCGGGTTGAAATCAATGCCCAAGCCGAGCTTTTTGGCAAACTCCACCCACTTTGTAAAGTGTTCGGGCAGCAGCTGATCCCGGTCAACTTTCCTGCCGTTTTCAAAGATCGCGTAGCAGGCGTGCAGGTTGATGCGTTTGGGTCCGCCGATCAGCGACGCGGCCTTGGCAAAATCCGCCATCAGTTCATCCGGCGTACGGGCTTTGCCGATATAGTTACCGGTCGCCTGAATGCCGCCGGACAGCGCTTCGCCGGTGCTTTCAAACCCTCCTACATCGTCGCCCTGCCAGCAGTGGATGCTGATGGGCGTTTTGGAAAGCGCGGCGATTGCTTTTTCGGTATCGACGCCGATTGCCTGATATTGTTCTCTGGCCAGTGTATAGGATTGGTTCATTGCGATGCCTCCGCATTTTTTTCTGTAATTTTCTGGATTGAAAAACTCGTTTTGATCAGCCGGCGCGCCGCCTGCAGATCCTCGATCTCGTTCATCGCGATCATCTGCGCGATCAGGTTCCCAAGCGCCGTTCCTTCCGTTGGGCCTGCGTACACGGGAAGCCCCGTCACCTGCGCCGTGAGGTGGTTCAGGGTAGCGTTCTGGCTTCCTCCGCCTACGATGTTGACGGACGTAAAAGCCTTTCCGGTCAGCTTTTCCATTTCGCGGATGCTGTCGCGGTAGCACATCGCCAGGCTCAGCAGCACGCAGCGGAAAAGATCGCCGTCATCGGCAGGCGCGGGCGCCCCCCGTTCGGCAAGCGCGCGCAGCACTTCCGCGCGCATGCTCTCCGGCGCCAGAAAGCGGTTGTCAGCCGCGTCCACATAATCGGCATACTCCGAAGCCGCCGCCGCCGCCGCGATCTCTTCATAGGAGATTTTGACCGGCAGTTCCTTGCGGATGCTCTGGAGCATCCACATTCCCATGATATTCTTCAGATACCTGATGGTATTCTGATACCCCATCTCGTTGGTAAACCCGCTGCGCAGGCTTGCGGAATCGGCCTGCGGCCGCGTCAGCTCCGTGCCCAGCAGGCTCCACGTGCCACTGGACAGGAACACGGCCTTATCGTCCCGCGCGGGCACCGCCATAAACGCGCTGCCCGTATCGTGGGTTGCGGGTAAAAACACCTGCATATCAAACCCGATCTCATCGCGGATTTCCGGCAGCAACGGCCCAAGCGCCGATCCGGCTTTGACGATCGGCGTTGTAAACCAGGCCTCGGGCAGCTGCGCAGCCTTTAGCACTTCCTGGCTCCAGGTGCGGGTCTTCGCATCCAAAAGCGCGCCTGTGGAAAGGTTGGTCTCTTCGTGGGCTTTGATCCCGGTGAGGCGATAGCTCAGATACTCGGGCAGCAGCAGGAAATCCGCCACGGTCTGCGCAGTTTCCGGGTTCTCCTTCACGACCGCCATCAGCTGATACAACGTGTTGAACGGCAGCTTGGCAATCCCCGTAATCGCATAAAGCTGCGCGAATGACATCGTTTTCTCCAAATGAACATCCATGCCGTCTGTCCGATTGTCCCGGTAGGCTACGATCTCCCCGACGCGGTTCCCCGCGTGATCCAGCAGCGCGAAATCCACACCCCAGGTGTCGATGCCCATGCTCACCGGGGTATAGCCCTGCACCGCACAGGCGCGCAGGCCGGCAATGACATGCGCAAACAGCGCGTCGGCATCCCAGCACAGGTGCTTCCCATTCATTTTTGCGCCGTTTTCAAAACGGTAAACTTCTTTTGTAATCAGCTTCCCATTATCGATGGCGCCCAGAATATGCCGGCCGCCGGATGCGCCGATATCAATCGCCAAATGGTAAACCGGTTGTTTCATGATCATCTTCACAACTTCCGATCATTTTTTGCGTATTCCGGTTCAAAGCGCATCAAAAAAGAAGGCACGTGAAACCGTACGCAGCCACCGCACTTTGTGAATGCAACTGAAAATCATGGATCGGAAATACTCCCGATCCATGGCGGAATGGGGATCGCGTTTACGCTTCGAGTTCGAATTCGTCCTTGCTTGCGCCGCAAACGGGACAAGACCAGTCTCCGGGGAGATCCTCCCATTTGGTTCCCGCGGCGACGCCGTTATCGGGATCGCCTTCCGCTTCGTCATAAACATATCCGCAGACCGAGCATACGTATTTTTTCATTGTACAATCCTCCTGTTTCTTCTCTTCATCCGCCGAACGGCGTGATGGAGTAACCCTTCCAATATTTCGGCAAAGCAACTGCAAATTCCTCTTTCGCGGCGCCGCCAAACCGTTATCTTTTGATGATTTCGATTGCTTTTTCCGGGCATAGCTCATGGCAGCAAAAGCAGGAGATGCAGCCCGCTTTCGGGATGAACGCCACCCGGTTTGCAATGGTAATAATTTGCTTTGGACAGCCCTCGGCGCACTTGCCGCAGCCGATGCATTTACCGGCATTTACAAACGGCATGGTGGACGATCTTCCCCATACCGCGCGCCGTACGCCCGCCAGAGAGAACAGGCTCTCCTTTTTCATCACCGAATCCGGCAGCTTGAAGGCGGGGTCGGCAGGAATCAGCGGGTCCCCCACCGTATGCACGGCGCCGGGGTCAACCAGCCCGCGTTTTCGCGCCCAGTGGATGGTGCGTACCAGCTGCGGGTTGATGCCCGCAAGCCTTGCGCAGGTTTCGTCCAACGCGTACGCGCAAGTGGACGCCAGGGTATAGCCCATGGCGCGCACCGTGCCGCCGCTGGGGCCGTTGCCCTCCATGCAGTCGATGGCGTCCACCAGGTTCAATGCCGGTTTCACCGTTTCGTGCAGATCAAGAAGCATCTTTGTAAACGGCTCGATCGACGCTTTGACGCAATGGTACTCCGCTTTTTTGATGCCCGGAATGCTGCCGAACATATTTTTCACCGCGGCCGTCATCACCATCAGGGCGTGGGTTTTCAACTTCGCACAGTTGATGACAAGGTCCGCTTCCAGAATTGGCGTCAGTATGGGAAACCCGTTTTTCTTGCCGCTGGATACGTCGTAGTTCAGCGTCAGCACGTCCGAAAGCGCCGAAAACCCGCAGGTATCGTAGAGTTTGCGCAGTGTGCGCTCATTGTACAGGCCGCCGGAGCTGTCCGCGAGCACAATCGTTTTCACGCGCAGCTCGCGCAGCCGAACCGCAAGCGCCCGAATGAACAAGGGGTGTGTGGTCGCCGCATCCGCCGGGTGTTTTGCCAGCAGCATGTTGGGCTTGATCAGCACTTTCGAGTCCGGCGTTACCGTCCGCTCGAAGTCGAGCGCTTCCAAATGACGGCAGATGGCGTGATAAATAAGCTCGGAGTCATACCGTTCCACTCTTTGTACGGATACGTCGGTCAAAGAAAACAACCTTCCTTTCGGAATTCCGCTGAGGCTGCAACGTTCATGCGCTGTAGTATACCCGATCCCCTTCCATGTTGCAACCAGTACGACTTTACGGTATAATCATCATGTTTTATGCCGCACTTATACTCGGAGGAAACCAAGTGGAAAAGGGAACCGTTTGGATCATCGGCGGCTCCAGCGGGCTTGGGCTCGCCACGGCAAAGGCATTTGCAACAGATGGTTGGTTTGTCGTATCCGGCGCGCGTTCGTTCGGCGCAACCGAAATGACGGAGCCAATCCGGGAACTGCACCTTGACGTAACCGACCAGAAAAGCCGCGACGCTTTCATGCGGGAAGCGCTCTCGCTGCGCAACCGCGTGGATGTTCTGGTCTATTGCGCCGCCATTCTCATCCTGTCACCCTGTGAACTCACCACAACCGACGATTATGCCCGCGTTATGCAGACCAACTTTCTGGGTATGACGGACTTCGTGTCCCGCGTTATGCCTTTGATGCGGCTGCAAAACGGCGGGAAAATCGTACTCTTCTCCTCGATCAACGGCCTGCTGGGAATCCCGTTCCAAAGCGCCTACGTAGCCTCCAAACATGCGGTGGAAGGGTATGCGGAATGCCTTGCCATGGAGTGCGAAGGCACGGGCGTGCAGGTTTGCGTGGTGGAACCCGGCGACCATCGCGGCGGAAGCCAGCGCTGCCGCCTTTCCGCGCAGGTTAACGACGGTTCCGTGTATACCTCCGCATTCGCGGCCGGTGTGGAGAAGATCCAAAACGACGAAGAACACGGCCTGACACCCGCAAAGCTGGCCAGGCAAGTCGTTCGAAACGCAAATCGCAAGCGGATGCGGTTTCGCCTCCGGATTGCGAAAATCGACCAGAAGGCGGCCGTCGTATTGCACGACGCGCTTCCATCCCGGTTGAACATGCGCGTTGTGCGCAAATACTACGGAAAGAAGGGATAACCATTACAGCCGTACATGACGTAAAAAAGTACAGCGACCAGCTACGCGCCAATAAAACGCTTCGAAATTTATATGATATTATCGGTAATTACGGCGATACGCAGGCTGCGCTCTGGCTTGAGGACGGAGAGCCAAAATCCCTGAGCTACGCGGATTATCTCCGCATGACCCGAAACTACGCGGCTTATATCCGCGCGCACATCGACGCGAAGCCCGATTCGTATATCGCAATCTCCATGGATACCAGCAAGGAATGGTTCCCCACCTTCTGGGGCATCATTCAGGCCGGGTATAACGCGCTGCTTGTGGACGCCAGCATGACGGACGATATGGTCAACTTCCTGCTCAGCCAGGCCGGCGCCAAGGCTCTGATCTCCACGGTGAAGCGTCCGCTGGAGAAAGGCGTGAGCTTTATTCAGGCTGCCGATTTGTTTGCCGCGCCGGAAGCCCAGAGCTTCGAGTCCGGCACGTGGGGCGATCACGTGGCGCTGTGCACGAGCGGAACCACAGGCACCAGCCGTATTTTTGAGTACGACGGCCATGCGATTATTGAACAGGTGCTGTCCAGCGAACTGCTTTCCCACAGCCTGAAGCGCGCCGTAGTGAACCGCTGCCTGCGCCTGTTTGCGTTTTTGCCCTATCATCATGTTTTCGGCTTTCTGGCCAACCTGATGTGGGCCGGCTTTTTGGGATATACGAACATCTATCCGCTCAACCGCACCCCGCAGGTGATATTGGAAACGGCGCAGAAGCTGCAGCCGCACGTATTGATTGCCGTACCGCTGGTCGCCAACAATTTCTGCACGGGCCTGCAAAAGAAGCTGGCCAAGGAAAATGCCTTCAAACGCACGATGTTCCGCGTTTTAACGGCTGTCAGCCTCGGAATTCAGCACGTTGCGCCCGACCTGGGGCTGAAGATCGCGGAAAAGGTTTTTTTCAAGAGCCTGACCTCCAAGCTTCTTGGTTCCACGATCACTACCATCATCCTGGGCGGCAGCTATACGCCGATGGAGCACCTGAAGCTGCTCAGCGCGATCGGCTACTACACGATCTGCGGTTTCGGCATGACGGAAACGGCCATCACCAGCGTGGAAACCACGATGAACCTGAAAAAGCGCATCAGCGGCTCGGTCGGCAAGCCGTTGAGCAACGTGGAGTACCGCGTGAAACCCAGCGACGGCCACGGCCGGCGCGGCGAAATGTTCATCCGCGGCAAAAGCCTGCATACGGGCCGCCTGATTGACGGAAAGCGCATGCCGCCGGATACCATCGACGGCGGCTGGTATCCCACGGGCGACGTGGTGCGTCTGGAACGCGGGGACCGTATGTTTGTCGAAGGCCGCGTCAAGGACGTTATCATCAACGAATCCGGTGAGAACGTATACCCCGACGAGTTGGACAACGTGTTTTCCGCCATGAGCGGCGTGGAACAGTCCACGGTACTCGGCGTGCTGAAGCCCGGAAAGAACCAGAAGTACGAAGATATCGTGCTGGTTTTGAACGTAGGCTCCGGCTACAAGGACGACGCGTATCTGGAGAAGCTCATGGCGGAGATCAATGCCCGCAACAGCAAGCTCCCCACCCTCAAGCGCCTCACGCGCGTCATCGTTACGCCGGAGCCGCTGCCGCTGGTCAACGGCATCAAAGTGAAGCGGTTCGCGCTCAAAGCGATGATCGAAGACAATAAGCTTGCCTACCGCGATCTGCGGATGAACGCATCCAGGGCTGTGGTCATAACCGAAGCGCCCAAGGAAGTGGTCGCGCGCGAAGTGCAGCCCAGCGACCTGCAGCTCGAGGAGATCAAGCAGAAGGTTCGTGCGCTATACGCGGAAGCGCTGGATTTGGATGTTACGGCCTTTACCGACGACCAGCATTTTATCGACGATCTGGACGGCGACAGCCTGCAGGTGCTCTCCGCGGCGCTGAAAACGGAAGAACAGTTCTCCATTACCATTCCCGTAGAGGAGTACGGGCAGTGCATCACGGTCAACGATATGTCCTCGTTGATTTACGCCAAACTCAACGGGCAGACGGCCTATGAAAATCAGGGCAAACCCGACGAGGCCATTCAGCCCATCGAGCGTTTTGAGGACACGCCGGAGTTCATCGCGTTCCAAAAGCGCATCGAAGGCCTGAGCGCTTTGGGCGGCAAAAACCCGTACTTTGTCTGCCATGAATCGCCCTTGCGCGATACCAGCCTGATGGACGGGCACGAAGTGCTGAACTTCGGCTCTTACAACTACGCGGGGATGAGCGGACGCCCGGAAGTGATGCAGGCCGCCAAGGACGCGATTGACAAGTACGGCACCAGCGCCAGCGGCAGCCGCCTGCTTGCGGGTGAAAAGGAGCTCTTCCACGAGCTGGAGCAGGAGCTTGCCGAATGGAAGCACACCGAAGACGCGCTGGTGCTCGTCGGCGGGCACTCCACCAACGTCACGTTTGTGGGCAATTTCTGCGATCAGAACGATTTGATCCTCTATGACGTGCTTGCGCACAACTCCATCGAACAGGGCTGCCGCCTGAGCCGCGCAACCTCCAAGCCCTTCCCCCATAACGACTCCGAGGCGCTGGACCGTATCCTGCGCGCACAGCGCGACCGGTACGCGAAGGTGCTGATCATCATCGAAGGCGCGTACAGCATGGACGGCGACGTCGCCGACGTGCCCGCGTTCGTGGCCGTAAAGAAGAAGCACGGCTGCTTCCTGTTGGTGGACGAAGCGCACAGCACCTGCGTGATCGGAAAAACCGGAGGCGGCGTGGACGAATATTTCGGGCTCGCCCCGGATGATATCGACATCAAGATGGGCACGCTTTCCAAGGGTCTTGGCACCTGCGGCGGTTACCTTGCGGGTTCCAAATCCTTAATCACCTACCTTCGTTACAGCCTGCCCGGCTTCGTGTTCAGCGTAGGCATTTCCCCGCCCCTTGCCGCCGCGACGCTGCAGAGCATCCGCTCGCTGCGCAAAAACCCGCAGATTATGAACGATATGAAACGCAACATCGA
>JAEWTC010000068.1 GCA_023459675.1 Bacillota bacterium
ATGCCCTCGGTGGGCTCGTCCAGCAGCATAATCTTGGGGGCGCACAGCAGGCAGCGCGCGAGGGCCAGCTGCTGCTGCAGCCCGCCGGACAACACGCCGCCGTTTCTGTGCAGGTGGGCCTTAAGCATGGGGAAGTAGGAAAGCGCCCAGTCCTTCTTCTCCTTCATATTGCCGATGCCGTGCCCAAGCATCCCGAGCTCCAGGTTTTCGTCCATCGTCAGCATGGGGATAATTTCCCGCCCCTGCGGCACATAGCCGATGCCCGCCAGCGAGCGTTTGAAGGTTTTCAGCTTGCCGATGTCCCGGCCCTCCAGCGCAATGCTCCCGCCGCTTGCGGGCAGAATGCCCATGATGCTTTTCATCAGCGTGGTTTTCCCCACGCCGTTTCGCCCCAGCACCGCCGTGCGGCTGCCCTGCTCCACTTGCAGGGAGAGGTTTTGAATCACCCGGCTTTTGCCGTAGAGAACGTCAAGGCCGTCAACGGATAGCATCATAATGCGTCAATCCTCTTTCAGGTACACGGTAATCACTTCGGGGTTTTTCTGCACGTCCTCCAGCGGACCCTCGGCCAGGAGCTTGCCGTAGTTGAGCACCGTCACGGTTTCGGCCACCTGGCGCACAAAATCCATATCGTGTTCCACCACGATCAGGGTGTGGCCGCCCTTTAAGCGCTTGATCATCTCGCCCGTTTTATAGGTCTCGTCCGCGGTCATGCCCGCCGTGGGCTCGTCCAGAATGATGAGCCGGGGGTTCTGCGCGAACACCATGCCGATCTCCAGCCACTGCCGCTGCCCGTGGGAGAGGTCGTAGGCCAGGAAGTGGCGGTAGTCGTATAATTCGATGGAGCGGAGCACCTCGGCCACCCGCTGGGCGAACGCCTTGGTGCGGCGGAACAGCAGGCACCGCGCCAGGCTTTCGTACCCCTCGGCGGCGATTTCGATGTTCTCCTTTACGGTCATGTTGTCAAATACGTTCGGCCCCTGAAATTTGCGGCCGATTTTATACTTCCGCGCAATTTCCGACGGGCTTTTGCCGGTGATGTCCTCGCCGTTGAAAAACACGCGGCCGAAGCTGGGCGCGGTTTTGCCCGTGACCAGATCCATGAAGGTGGTTTTCCCCGCGCCGTTGGGGCCGATGATCACGCGCAGCTCGCCCTCGTAAATCTTCAGGTTGATATCCGTCAGCGCCTGAAAGCCGTTGAACGAGGCGGACAGGCCTTTGACTTCCAGCAGGACGTTCGGTTCAGCCACCGCGCCGCACCTCTTCTCTGGCCAGAATGCGCTCGCGCCGGGCGCTGTCCCTGCGCTTTTGCTGCGCCTCAATCAGCGTGCCTACGATCCCCTTGGGGATCACGAACACGATCAGCAATATTACAAGGCCGAGCGCCAGCTTCCAGTACTGGGCGAAATCGGCGGATACGCCGGAAAACGCGGAGTTCAGCGTGGTTTCGGCAATCTGCAAAAGCAGCGCGCCCACGATGGCGCCCGTCAGGTTGCCGCGCCCGCCCACGGCCACCCACACCAGCACCATGGTGCTGGTGCCGATGCCCACGCTCGTATAGTTGATACTGCCCTGCACGCGCACGTACAGCACGCCCGCAAGCCCCGCCATCATGCCGGAAACCACGAACACGAACAGCTTGAACGCCGCGGGCCGGTACCCAAGGAACGTTAGCCGCGCTTCGTTTTCACGCACGGATTGCAGCACCTTGCCCGTGCGGGAGGAGGTCAGCAGGAGGCATACGAAATAACATAAGGCCAAAAACGCGAGCACCACGAAGTAGTATTGCAGGTCCGTCATCCGCATGGCCTTGACGTTGGAAAGGATCGTGCGGGAAACCACCGTAATGCCGCTGTCGCCGTGCGTATACAGGCTCTGGTTTTTAACGAACAGCTCGGCAATGCCCGCGATCGCCAGCGTAATCAGCGAAAAGAACACGCCCTGTATTTTGCCCGTGAACATGAACAGGCCGATAAACAGCGCGATGGCCGCGGGCACGAGCAGCGCCATCAGAAACGCGCCCGCCTCCGTGCCAAGCGGCGCCAGAAACCAGGGCAGGCTCTCGAACTGTATCCAGTTCGCGTGGTTCATCGTGGCGCTAGCGATGCCGATCATATACCCGCCCGCGCCAAACAGTACGCTGTGGCCCATGCTCATCAGCCCCGTATACCCCCACAAAAGGTCCAGCGACAGGGCGAAGATGATGTAGGCCATGATTCCGGACATCACGTAAACCCAGTAGGTTTTCTGGTACAGGGGGAACGTGAGCAAAAACACCAGCACGAGAAGATCAATATACCGGTTGACCGGCAGTTTTTTCAGCTTTCCCAGCATCGGCTCACCTTCTTTCCCGGGAGGAGATCAGCCCCTGCGGCCGCAGGCGCACAATGACCACCACAAACACAAGCACGACGATCTGGGCGGTGACGCTGTCGGAAAAGCCGCTCAGAACGGAAATACTCTCCTGAATGATCGCCGAGGAAACAAGCGTGCCCACAAGCGAGGAAACCCCACCCATGACGACGTTCATAAACGTGTTGGTCAGCCAGCTTGCCCCAAGCGAATACGTAACCGCCGAAAGCGGCGCGATGGCGGCGCCCGCCAGCCCCGCCAGCCCCATGCCCCAGGCGAAGGTGACGGTATCCACCTTCCGGGTGTCGATGCCCAGGCACTCGGTCATGCTGCGGTTCTGTGTCGTGGCGCGGATCATGCGGCCCAGCTTGGTGCGGTTGATGAAAAACAGCGTGCAAAGAAGCGCCAGCACGGCAATGCCGATCAGCGCAAGTTTGTACCCTTCCACGTAAACGGGGCCGACGGAAAACCCGCTGGTGATGGGATAATCCACCTGTTTGTAATCCCTGCCGAACAAGAGCAGGGCCAGTTGTTTTAGAAGGATGGAGATGGCGTAGGTCGCAAGCAGCGTTTCCGACGCCTTTCCGTAGAAATGGCGGATCACCGTGCGCTCCACCAGCATGCCGAACAAAAACGACGCGGCAAACGCGATGAGCAGGCAGAGG
>JAEWTC010000069.1 GCA_023459675.1 Bacillota bacterium
GGATGCTCGGGCACCGCAAGATCCGCAACCGCGGCCATGGATTGATCCAGGCCGACGTCCCAGCTTCCCTGCAGCCCGCCGCCGGGCGCAAACAGCGAAGCCTCCAGCGTGTCCCCTGGCTGCGCTCCTTCCAGCGCGACCGCGATGCGCAGGGCGGCCCTCGCGCCACGCAGGCTCGCGCGTACCGCGCACTGCGAAAGGTGCGTATCCGGCACCTCCATCAGCCACAGCCCGCGCAGGATACCCGCCGTCTGGTACGGGCTGAACACGTTCTCGCCGCCCGCTAACTGCAGCGATATGGCGACGGTTTCCCCGGCGCCGGCGTTCAGCGGGCATTCCCACACCGTATGGCTGCCGGTGTGCGCGCCGGCGGGCTTCCCGTTGATCCAAACGCCCGCAAAACAGCCGATTGAATCAAAGCGCAGCAGCAAGCGCCCCCGCGCGTCCATCGGAACGGTAAACGCGCCGCTGATGCGCAGGGCTGTGTCCGACGCCAGGTTCTGGCTTCCGCCGTATTCGGGCATCACCGCGCCGTCTCCAATTTGCCGCGCGTCGGCGGAAGCGCTTTCGTGGCTCCATGAAATGGAAAGCGGCCAGCGCCTGCCCTGCGCGGGCGGCGGGGTGAGCCGGGCCTCGTTGTGTAATCGCTGCATTGCGTCCTCCTGTGCCAGGCCCTCACGCGGGGGCCTGGCCGGTTCGGTTGTTGCGCGCCGGGGTTTGTTTGCGGGCATGGCGGCTAAGCCGCCCGGCGCGGGTTGCGCCTGCGGGAACTGTCCGCCCGGTTCGCCTGGGTGCGGGATTATTGTTTACTGCAGGCCGCGGAACGTTTGCAGCCAGCTTTGGGCGATCACCTCGTGGCCGAAGGGCGTGGGGTGTACGCCGTCGTGCGCGACGGCGGCCAAGCCCACGGAAGCGGCCTGGGCAAACAGCAGCCCTTCCAGCGGCACAAGCGGCAGGGTGTTGGCAACAGCCATCTCGCGCACGATTTGAATCAGCCGGTCGATAAACGGCCGCCACGCCCGGCGATCCTCCGGAATGGGAAGCAGGAACGGCTCCATCAACAGGATGCGGGTTTGGGGCAGGCGGGCCTGCGTATCGGCGATCAGCTGACGGTAAGCGGCGCAAAACGCATCCGCGTCCATGGGATCGTTGCTGTCAAACTGCCGCCATACGTCGTTGATGCCGATCAAAATCGTAACCACGTCGGGGGTGTGCGCAAGGCAGTCCTGCTCCCAGCGGGCCTGCAGATCGCGGATGCGGTTGCCGCTGACGCCGGAGTTGATCACCGTATGCCCGGGCAAAAGCTCGGCAAGGCGGCGCACATAGCCGATCCCGTATTGCCCGAATTCCTCCGTTTTTCTGGAGCAGCCGCAATCCGTTACGCTGTCGCCGATGAATAGAATTTTCATGATCCCGATCCTTTCTCATAACAATAATCCAAGAAAAACCGGCCGATAGCCAAACGATGCTAGAGCGTAAGCTCCGCGGCCTCCATGCCGCCGCACTGCGCCGTTACCCGCGTATGCCCCGGTTCCTCAGTCTGCACAACCGCGGTGAGGCGGCCCTGATAGAGATGGCGGCTGGGGCCGGTGTAGCTTTCTTCGCTGACCGGGTCGGCAGCGCCCAAGGCCAGCAGCCGCCCGCCAGTAACCGTGACCGTGACGCTCGACGAAGCCTGCGCGGCCCGGTTGCCTTCGCCGTCCACCGCCTCAACGGTGAGATAGGCGATCTCCCCCCGGGCGGAAAGCTGGGGCGTGTCGCTGGTCAGGCGCAGGCGTTTGACGGGCCTTGCGGTTTTGAGAACGCTTTCGCAGACCGCTATGCCGTTTCGATACCCGACGGCCTTCAGCGTGCCGGGGCGGTAGACCGCCGTAAAGGCGGCCTTGCAGCGTTCCACGGCCTGGCGGCCCAAAAGCTTGCCGTCCTGCCACAGGGCGATCTCCGTACAGGAGGAATACACCTCCACGCCGGCAGGCATGCCCTCCGATCCGGGGAAATCCCAGTGCAGGGCAACGTCGGGCCAGCCCCACGCGGAGATGACGCTGGGCTTTTCGAACCGGTCCGGCGGCATCACGGCAATGCAGGGGGCCTGATCGACGCCCCATACGGCGTCCCGGTAATAGGACTGGGGGCGTTTGTTGCCGCAGATATCCAGATCGCCGCAGTAGGCCATATGCCACGGCCACTCGCCCAGAAAGCCCGTCTCCCCGTTGCGCCATACGTGGCCGATGCCGGATTCGCCGAGGTAATCGATCGCCGTCCAAACAAAATCGCCGATGACATAGGGCAGCGCATCCACCGCCTGCCACATGTCGTAGGCCTCCATCGGGAAGGATTCCGTACCGCAGATCATGCGCGCGGGGAACTTCTCCCCATCGGAAGCATAGCGGGAGCGCAGATAGTTGTACCCCACCACGTCCAGAAACGAGGCGAAGGGGCCGGTGCGCTCCGCCCACAGATCATAGGCCGGGTCCTGCTCCAGCAGGTTGGCCTCCAGCCCGCCCTGTTCCGGCAGCGTGCTGATCTGGCAAAGGCAGTTGGCAACGGGGCGGGTTGTATCCAGCGCCTTCACGCGGTCAAACAGCTGCCGGGCGGTGTGATAACCGTTCATCCGCCCGTCCCGCTCCACAATCTCGTTGCCCGTCGACCACAGGATGACCGACGGATGCCTGCGGTCGCGCAGGACCATGGCGTCCAGATCCTTCTGCCAATCGGCGTCGAAGAACATATGGTAGTCGTAGGGGGTTTTCCCCTCGCGCCAAACGTCGAACGCCTCGTCCATCACGTACATTCCCAAACGGTCGCACGCCCGCAGGAAGGAAGGGGCGGGCGGGTTGTGCGCGCAGCGCACGGCGTTGAAGCCGGACGCTTTCAAAAGCTCCACCTTGCGCTCCTCGGCGCGGTCGAACGATGCGGCGCCCAGAATGCCGTTGTCGTGGTGCACGCAGCCGCCGCGCAGCTTCACGGCCCGGCCGTTGATCAGCAGCCCCCGCGCGTGGTCCAGCGCTACGGTGCGGACGCCAAAGGGCACGGTTGCCTCGTCGGCAAGCGTTCCGTTTTGATACAGGCGGCATTGCAGGGTGTACAGGTACGGCGTTTCCGCGCTCCAGGAAAGGGGGTTTGGAAGCGTCGCTTCGTGAACCGTTTCCCCGGCGGCGGCCATCTCCCGCCCCGTGTACACTACTTCCCCGTCCGCATTGCGCAGGACGAACTCCAGCGCGCAGCTCTCCGGCGCGCCCACGGTTTCCGCCCGCAGCCGGAGCGAAGCCGCCTGGGAAAGGGACAGGGTTTCCACCGTAAGCCCCCAGGGCTTTATCGCGCAACCGGTAGGCGCGGTGTGCAGCCAGACGTGGCGGTAGATGCCCGCGCCGGAATACCAGCGGGCGTCCGGCCGCGCGTTGGCGAACACGTTCACCTTCAGCCGGTTGACGCCCGGCCGCGCGATGGCGGAAAGGTCCACCAGGAAGCCGTTGTAGCCGTAATGATTGATGCGGATGATCTCCCCGTTGAGGCGCACCTCGGCGTTGCAGTACACCCCTTCGAACTCCAGCACCGCAAGGCCTTCGCCCGGCAGCTCCAGCTCCTTTTCGTAACAGAGCTCCGCTCCGGGGAAAAACCCTCCCGACGTGCCGCTGGCCGCGTCGGCGCGGCGCGGCATGGAGATCGACCCATCGTGCGGCAGATCCACCTTCGTGGTGCCCGGCAGCGCGGGCTGCCAGTTGTGGGAAACCACCCAGTCGCGGTCCAAATTCTGCGTGATCATCGTCGCCTAACGCCTCCCTCTTTGGTATGCTTCCGTTTGCCCGCATTCTCTTACGCAGATACCGCCAGGGCAATGCCCCGGCCTTGCTGCCCCACGGCGCAGTAAAAATGATACACCCTGCCGTTCCAGTAAATAAGGAACGGCTTATGCGCAAACGTTTGATCCATCGGCTGGGACGGGGCAACCAGCGGCTCGCCCTCCCAGCGCGTCCAATGGAGCAGGTCGCGGCTGACGGCAAAGGTATCGTAGGCGGTGGGCGCGCCGTTGACGGCGTACGCCACGAAGAAATGCATCACCCAAACGTCTTCAAACCGGATGATTTGCGGGTCGCCCGCGATATGCCAGGCCGTGTCCGGCCTGCCGCTTTCCACCACGGGGCCGTTTCCCAGGCGCTTCCAGCGCAGCAGATCGTCGGAAACGGCGACGCCGATCTTTTCAATGGAAAACGCCGGGCCTTTGGCATTATAATACATCAAAAACTCCGCGCCGAGCGTTCTTTCCCGGTCCCTGATCACGTAACTTTTATACAGCGTGTTCCGCTCGAACGCGCGGGCGTCGGCGTCGTCCGCCGTCATCACCGGCCGGGGCAGCCGAAGCCAGGGCTGCGCGGCGGCGAGGCTTTGCGTGCTTGCCATGCCGATCTGCAGGGGATCGGGCTCGTAGCCGGGCAGCGCGTTGCCGAAATAGCTCATCCAGTACCGGCCCTGAAACGTTTCCGGCGCATAGGAGCCTTCCCAGGCGGGGTCCAGAAGCGCGATGCCGCCGTCCTTCTGGAGGGCGTCCCAGCCGCTGTCCGTTTGCGGCAGCACCGCGCCCAGAGGCTCCCAGTGTAAAAGATCGGCGCTGGAGGCCATCCAGGTTTCGTACCCCCTGCGCTCCTGCGCGGCTGCCGCGTTGTGGCGGGAATACAGCATGCGCCACGCGCCGCCGGCGCGGAACACCGTACAGCAATCGATGGCCGCGGTTTCGTCCCGCAGGACAAAGCCAAGCTTTACGGGGGTTTTCATGGCTTGGTACACGCGTTCCAGGTCGCGCTTCTCTACATTCATCCTCGCGTTCCCGCCTCCCGGCCTTGCGGCGGCGTTTCCATGGAACGGCTTAAACCGTGTGTCCGTCCCCGATGAAAATCTCCCGGCAGCAGCGGTTGTTGTATTCGTTCTTCTCGGGCGGATAGCAGTTGCCCACATACATCAGCGCCATAATCGTATGAAAGCCGCCGGTCGCCGTCCAGCTTCGTTTGCAGCCGGTGCCGGAAACGTCGTAAACCGGCGCGTTGGTGAGAACGCGCAGCCCCTCGCCCGGCTGCAGCACCGGGATGGTTTTGTACGCGCGCCCGATGCGCAGATCCCCGTCCAGTAAAATATCCACCGTGGCGGTTGTGTTGAAGGGCGTGGGCGCGGTTCCGGCGTTTCGCAGCTGCGCAAAGAAGCGCAGTTCGCCGCCTACTTCGGGCGTGCCCGTAAACCCGACGTCCTCCACGGCCAGATCCCATACCGGGGGCTCGGCAAAACACCGCTGCGGCGCAGGCCCGGGGGACGCGCCAAGCATATCCGCCTCCGGCACGAATTCATACGTCGCCACAGACTGTGCCGCCAGGACGCACCCAAGCGCCTTGCCGCCGCAGCGCAGCGTAAAGCGCTGGTCCGCCCCGGTCTGGTTCACGGTCACGACCGCGATCCGGCCGTTCCCCTCCTGAAACGCGGTTGCCGTAACCCATCTGGGATCGCCGTAATCGCACGCAATCCGCCGCATGCCTCGCCGCAGGAATTTGGAAAACTGCGCGAACAACCCGTAGGAGCCGCCCGTTTGCCAGTCGTTCCCATCCGCCGGATCGTTGTTGATGAGGCTCGCGCTCGCCCGGCCCCTGCGAGGCGTTTGGTAGCTGAACACCGTTCCCGCCAGCTGATGCGGGCCGCCGTAGCTATCCTCAAAGAAAGACCACAGAATGTAGCAGCGCGCGCCGAAGCGCAGCTGCCGCAGCAGCTCATCCATCCCCGCGGGGTCGGACACCGTTTTTTCGGTGCTGTACAGCGGCAGCTCCGGGTACAGCTTTTCATACTTGGAAAGCACCGCCGGATCGCCCCGGTAGGGATGGAAGGCAACGCCGTCGATCGCGCGGCGGGCCTCCGCATCGGCCAGCAGCGGATCCACAAACGCGTCCGCCATATCGTAATTATGGTCGTAAGCCCAAATCAAGGTGCCGATTCCATGCGCGTCGAACTCCTCGCGCAGCGCCAGCAGAACGGGCTTTTGCAGCCGCCAGGTAAACCGGGTGCAGGGCGTGCCGCGGTTGTTGTTGGGAAAATCGCTGGACATGGGCTCGTTTTGCGTGGTGATCGCGTACAGATCAATCCCCTGCGCGGCAAACGCCTGCACCGCCATGCGCAGATAACGGGCGTACACCTTGGCGCACTCGGGCCGGAAAATGCCGCCGATGATGCTGTCGTTGTTCTTCATCCAGCCCGGCAAGCCCCAAACGGTCGCCAGCAGCAAAACCTCGGGATAGCGTTCCTTTACGCGCCGCAGCAGCGCGAAAAAGCCGCGGTCAATATCCTTTTGCACGGAGAAATGCGCAAGCTCCCAGTCTTCCTCGCCCTCGGGCATATCGTCGTACGTGTAGTAATCAACGTTACGTTCCCAGTCAGTGGACGCGAAGGGTACGCGCATGAAGTTCCAGCCCGCGCCGTGCTCCGGGTCGAAGAGCAGCTCCAGCACCCGGTCTTGCTCCTTTTCGTCCATCCGCAGCAGGTTGTATACGTCGGTATCCGTCCAGTTGGCGCCGAAGCCCAGAATGGGCTGCCCTTTTTGGGAGGGGTCCAGCACGAGGGTTTGATCGTCCGGCTTCACGCCGGCAGGCTGAAACACGCCGGCTGGAAACCGTGCCAATACTTTCGTCTTATCCAACGCCGAAACGTGACAGGTGACAGCGGACATGGTTGGTTCCTCCTAACTGAGCCCAAACGTGTAGTGGATCGGCAGCCAGATTTTCATATCGCTGAAGCCCCGGTTGTCCCACGCGAAGTACGGGATCATGCGGAGGCTCTGCCTGCGCAGCCCCGTAGTGCGCAGAGGCTGGTAGAGGGCGTTTGGATCGCTGTCGGCGGAGCGCACGGTTACGGCCGCGTCGCAGCGCAGGGCGACCACCGGCACCCCCGCGATCTGGCAGGGTTCCTCTGTAAACTGCGCGCCGGACAACAGCATCAGCCCGTCCAGCCCGCCGCCGGGCAGATCGCAGCCCTCCGCGCAATAGACCAGCGGGCCGCGCATCACGCACACCTGCGCGGTATCCTCCTCCACCTTTTCGTGCGCCTCCATATACCGCGCGGGCATATCAAACCGCACGTCCACGGCGGCGTTCTGCCCGCCGGGCACGGCGATCTCCACATAGGTGTCGGCGTCGGCGGCGGAAAGCCTGCGCTCCGTACCCGCGTAAGTAATGCTTCCGCTTTCCGCCCAGCCCGGAACCCGCACCTTGAGGGTGAAAGGCACGGCGGTTTGCACGTCGCGCACCGTAAGCGTGATCGCGCCGCTCCAGGGGTAATCGGTTTCCTGCACGAGGGTGAAGGCCGCGCCGTTGTCCAACCGGATCTCGGCCTCGCTTGCGCCGTACAGGCCGCACCAGACCGTGTCCGCGTTCACCTGATAGAGGTATTCCACGCTCTGGGGAATGGCGCGGGAGACGTTGGTGGGGCAGCAGAAACATTGGAACGAGTCACTGCGCTCCACCGGCCACATCACAGGGTAATCCAGCGTTTTGGTGCGGCGCAGCATGTTTTCGTAAAAGTATTTCTTTCCGTCCAGGCTCACGGCGGCCAGCACCAGATTGTAATAGGTGCGCTCGATCAGGTCCAGATACTTTGCCTTGGGCTCCCGCAGGAACATGCGGTACGTCCAGAAAATGTTGCCGATCGCGCCGCAGGTTTCGTTATAGGCCGTTACGTTTGGCAGCTGGTATTCGTACCCGAACGCCTGGTGCACGTACTGGGCGTTGAGCAGCAGCCCGAACGGCGAGGTGCCCGTATACAGCGCGCCGCAGCCGCCGTTGATGTAGAGCTTCGCGGCCGTCAGGTTCTGCCAGCAGCTGTCCAGCACTGGGGCCAGGGTTTCGTCGCCGGTTTCCAGATATAGATCGGCGACGCCCGCGTACAGATAGGTGGAGCGCACGGCGTGGCCCACAATTTTGCGGTGCTCGCGCAGCGGGATGCGGTCCTGGTTATCGTCGGTTCCGTTTTTCACCATGTCCCGCAGGGCGATGGCCGTGATCCCCATCTCGCGGTAGAGCGTGTCCCCCGTTTCGCGGTACAGCTCGAACAGCCCCATGTAGTGGCTGGGGCAAACCGCGGTCTGCGCCTTGCCCTCCTCCAGAATGCCCCGGTACATGGCATGAAGATACGCGGCGCAGCGGCGGGCAACGGCCAGAAAATTATCCTTGCCCGTGACCCGCTTGTGCATGCAGGCCGCCGTAAACAGGTGGCCGAAGTTATACTCCTCGAAATCGTTCACGTCCCCGTGGCGCACCGTACCATTGGACAAGCGCTCCCCGATGATCTGCTTGGTGGAAATATAACCGTCCGGCTGCTGGGCCGCGGCGATCAGCGCGATGTAGGAATCAAGCAGTTGGTCCGTTTCCGCATCCCTGCGCTGGGCATAGGCATAGATCATGCCTTCCATAAGTTTGTAGAAATCCCCGTCGCCGTACGGCGTGCCGCGGAACTCCCCGTCGCTTATGCCCGCGGCGATGCGGAAATTCTCCACCTGATGGAAAAAACTTTCGGGATCGGCAAACACGGAAAGAATATGCGGGATGGTCGCGTCCGCATCGGTATTGAAACGGTCCAGCCAAAAGCCAGGCCGCCAGCGCACGGCGCCAACCGGCAGCGCCCAGGCCTTGGCGCTGGGGCTTTTACGGGTGTCAGCAAGCATCGCGGGATGCCCTCCTTTTTTCTTCCACAAGCGTTTGCGCCGCCTGTACGATGGCGGCGGCGCTGATGCCGTAATGGTCCAGCAGCGCGCCGGCGTTTCCCGAGCGGGGATAGAGGTCCTTTAGCCCGATTCGCGTTACCTTTGCGGGCGCTTCCTGGCAGGCAAGCTCGCAGATGGCGCTGCCCAGCCCGCCGATCACGTTATGGTCCTCCACCGTCACCGCGGCGCCCGTTTCGAGGAGCATTGCGGTTACGGAGGCTTCATCCAGCGGCTTTAAGGTATGCACGTCCGCAAGCACGGCGTGGATACCGGCGCGCTCCAGCGCCTCCGCCGCCTCGATGGCGCGGTTCAGCACAAACCCGCTGGAAAACAGGGCGACGTCCCGCCCATAATCGCGCACGACGTTGATCATTCCCAGCCGCGCGGCGGTTTCCGGCGGGTAAACCTCCGGCTCGTGCCCGCTGCCAAGGCGCAGGTAAACGGGGCCGTCCACATCGGCAATTTCCTTCATGAGGCGGTACGTCTGGTTGGCGTCGGCGGGCGCAACCACCGTGATGCCCGCAATCGTCCGCACGATGCCCAGATCCTCAAAAAACTGGTGGGTTACCCCTTCGCGCTCCCCGCCCAGCACCCCGCCGTTGAGGCCGATCAGCCGGACTTTCAGGCCCGGATAGGCGACGAAGGTACGCAGCTGCTCGCAGGCGCGCATGGTGAGGAAACCCGCGTAGGTGATGACGTACGGGATCAGCCCCGTGCTTGCAAGCCCCGCGGCAAAGGCAACGGCGTCCTGCTCGGCAATGCCAAGCTCATACAGCCGGTCCGGAAAACGCCGGATAAACGGCAGGGCGCGCGCCGCCATGACCGAATCGGCGGACACCAGCACAACCCGCGTATCGGCCTCCGCCAGCTCTATCAGCGCCGCGATGGCCGCCTCACGCGTACTTTTTTCGTTCACAGGCGTTCCCCTCCCAGCGCCTTACAGGCGATTGCCACTTCTTCCTCCGTGGGCACGCGCTTATGCCACGCGTTGTTGTTTTCCATGTAGGGAACACCCTTGCCCTTCACCGTGCGAAGCGCGATGAAGGCGGGGCGGCCGGACGCCGCGCGGGCGCGGTCGATGGCGCAAAGGATGGCGGCCGGATCGTGCCCGTCGATCTCCTGGCAGAACCAGCCGAAGGCTTCCCATTTGGGAAGCAGGGGGTAGAGAGAGCTCAGGTCGGTCACGTGCCCGCCGCTTTGGTAATTGTTGCAGTCGGCAAACACCGTCAGGTTGTCGGCTTTCATCGCCGCGGCGGCCATCGCCGCCTCCCAGATGACGCCTTCCTCCTGCTCGCCGTCGCCCACCGCCACGTACACCCGGCTGTCATACCCCTGCCGCCGCAGGCCCATGGCCATGCCCAGGCCGATGGCAACGCCGTTGCCCAGCGAGCCGCTGGTCGCGTCCACGCCCGGGGTTTTGTTCATGTCGGGGTGCCCCTGCAGCATGCTCTCCAGCGTGCGGAGCCCGGCAAGCTCCTCGTACGGGAAAAAGCCGCGCCGCGCAAGCGCCGCGTAGAGGATGGGGCACGCGTGCCCCTTGGACAGGATGAAGCGGTCCCGCTGCGGCAGCCGCGGCTGGTCGGGATCGATGCGGAGCACGGAAAAATAGAGAACGGAGATCAGCTCGGCAATCGACATGGCGGGGCCGGGATGGCCGTCGCCCGCCGTGTGAATGGTTTTCACCACGTCCAGCCGCAATTGGTCGGCAATGGTCCGCAGTCGTTTAACGTCCGGTTTTTCCATCGATCTTCACCTGCCGCCCGCATACGACGGGGCTTTACTTTTCTCTCTTTGCTCAAACAGCCGGGGCAGTTGTTCCCGTATCGCCAAAAAATGCGCATACGGATCGTTTTCCCGGCACAGCACCTCCAGGGCGATATCCAGCCGCGCGTCCGCGTACCGTGCTTCAAGCCCCTGCAGGATCCGCGCAAGCTCCGCGTACGGAAGGCTGCCGCCGGGGTAATCAAACCCCGGGTGCTTGTCGCCGTACAGCGGATCGGCGCTGTTTTGCAGCATGCAGTTGGCGAAATGCACGTGGCTGCAATACGGGCGGGCAAGGTCCATCGCTTCCAGAAAATCCTCGCCTTCCTCCGCCACGTGGGCCGTGTCCATCGTCAGCGAAAACGCGGGGTAAAACTCCCGCACCCGCCTGACCATTTCCACGGACAGCGCCGTAGGCCCCAGCAGATGCTTCACGTCCAGGCCGCTGTCGCAAGGCTCCAGCAGCAGCGGCATCACAGGGCCTGTTTCCTGAACGAACGCTGCGATCTCCCGCAGGGAGCGGGTAAACGCGTCCAAACAGGCCATGCTGGCCCAATGCCCACCCTGCGGCTTCTTCCCCGAGCACAGCATCACCGCCTCGCAGCCGAGGTTCCGGGCGCGCTTTACCGCGTCCTCCATCTCCAAAACGGCCGCTTTACGGTTCTCCGCATCGGGGCCGCACAGGTTCAGGCCCTTTTCCTTGAGGGGGATCACCGCAACGAAAATACTGGCAAGCCCGGTTTCTTTCAATAATTCGCCGACGGCGGCGTCTTCTCCGCTTTCACGGTAAAATTCCAGCATGTCCGCCTTGCCTTGCAGGAAGCGCAGCGTTTCCTCCATGGCCGCCAGGCTTTTACGCGCCTGCGGAAACAGGATGCCCGCAACGCTGACGCGCAGTTTCACGGGGTCATCAGCCCCTTGGCCGTCAGCACGCCGCGCAGCGCGGCCGCGCCGAAACGCGGGCTGGAAAGCGTGGGTTTCCCCGTACACTGGGCAACCCATTCCTCGCAATAGGCCATCGAGCCCTGCGCGAAGAGGATGACGTCCACCTGATCGGCAACCTTCTCGCACGCCTCCCGTATTCTTTGCCGGAACGCATCCTGCGATAAACCGAACGCCCCGTCCAGCAGCACGTCCACCAGCTTCACGCTGCGGTTCTGCTCCTTCGCCGCCCGCAGGATGGTGTTTTTCGTAGGGTTGAGCGTCGTGGGAAGCGTTGCGACCACGGCAATCCGCGTGCCGATGCGCACGGCCTCCCGGCACATTTCCTCGTCGATGCGCACGATGGGTACGCCGTCGAACTGCGTCATGGCCTGCGCGCTGTTTGCCACGTCGCCCACCGAGGAACAGGCGTTAAGGATCACGTCCGCTCCGGCACTTACGGCCTTGCCGTACATATATAGCAGGCGCGAGGCGGCCTCCCGGGTAACCGTGCCCGCCTCCCGCGTTTCCGAGAGGATGGTGGGATCGCTGTCGCTGTAAAGCTCAACGTTCTCGCCAACCGCCCGGTGTATCTCCGTTTCGACCATATCAATTAATTCCGGGGTTGTAGAGGTGTAGACTACGGCAATTTTCATCGTTACGCTTCCTCGTCATCCGTGATGGCCGCTGCCGCGATGGTGCTTCCAATCACGCAACGTACAACATAGGATGGTTTAATAACCCAATATTAGCATACAAAAACATGCAACGCAAGCGTTTCAAACAAACCAATTTCACGGCTTCACCGGCGCGCCCGCGCGCGTCGCCGTGCCACAAACCCAAGCGGCGCGGGCGTTACGCAGTTACCCCAATGATTTGACCGGCGCGCCTCCGCCCCGCCGCCGTGAAAATTTATCCGGCCCGGCGTTCGCACCGCGGCCTGGGCGTTTTACGGCTGACGCTGGCGGAAAACCGCGGCGGATGTTCGTATCGTGTTGTATTCGTTCTGCGGCTGACGCGGGTACTAGCCGGCGTTGCGGTTCGCACGCCGGTGAAGCGCGACCTGCCTGTTCTATTGCGCGTCGGGCGGGCGCGGCAGGCCGGGGGCGCGATCAGCGCGCACTTTTCCTTCCCCGCCATGTCGCAGCCCAATTCCCTTATCGGAAGGAACGCAGCGGTTGGCCGCCCGCCGGAAAACGCCGTTCTTCCATTCCATCTCATACCTGCTGAATCACGCCGCCAGCCGGAGGCGGATATGCGTAAAAGGCATGCGTGCCCCAGTCAAACCATACCAAGCCGCACCATTTACCCAAGTTATACCAACCTGCGCCAAACCGCGTCATACGTTCTAGTATTGCCATATCGCACCGAGCCGCACAAGCCGCGCCATTCGCCCAGGCTGTACCGAACCGCGCTATACACCAAGCAGTGCCAAACCGCGCCATGCCATTCAAACTGTACGAAACCATGCCATGCCGCCCAAACCCCAAGGTTGTATCCATCCGCACCAAGACGCCCAGGCTGCGCCAAAGCGCGCCAAGCCGCCCAAGCTGCGCCGTGCCAGCCGCAAAAAGCGCTTTTCTCTATTCTAGGTTTTCTTATTCGGGCTTTTTGTTTGGGTTGATTGTTCCAATATCCTGCTCCGTTTTTCGATTGCAGGCCCGGAGTAATTTCGCCTCGCACACCGCGAAGATCCGGGGGCAACCCGCCTTAACCGGCTGCCGTTGTTCCGTTTCGCCGCGCCGGGCTACGCTGTGTTTCCGGCGGGCGGGGTCCTCGGCAAGCGCCGCCTCGGCAAGCCTTATTTTTCCCCGGCCGTTCCGCTTTCCGCGGCTGATATTTTCCTGCGCGGGGGCCGTTTCCGCCGCGCATGGGCGCTCCGCGACAAATATTTTATGCAAAACTATTGATTTATTGCCGGTGGGATGGTATGATCTAAATAACATGATCATCCTATGTTGTACGTTGCGTGGTTCATGGCGGTGAAGCCGTATGGTACGGGAACGGCGGCGGCTTTGACACAGTACAAGCCAGACGCATTCGTATTGATGTATCATACGTGAGGACATTCGGGATTAACTCGTTGTTATGGGAGCGTTTTCATGTCAAAAGGAAAGCAAGCCGTACCCTTTCTCCGAAGGCAGGCCCGAACCCTGGTGCGCTGCCGCACGTTGCTGATCATGCTTTTGCCCGCGCTGACGCTGATCATCATCTTTCATTATATTCCCATGTACGGCATCGTGGTCGCGTTCAAGAAATTCAATTACGCGGACGGCATAATGAACAGCCCCTGGGTGGGCCTGAAGAATTTCGATTTCTTCTTCGCCTCGGGCCAATGGTGGCCCGTGACCCGCAACACCATGCTCTACAGCCTGACCTTCCTGCTGATCAACACGGCGCTGCAGCTTTTGTTCTCCATCATCCTCAGCGAGCTGACCTCGCGGTGGTTCCGCAAATTATCGCAGACGCTGATGCTGCTGCCCTACTTCATATCCTGGGTGGTGGTCGGGGCCATGTCGTACAACCTGTTCAACTATGAGCGCGGCGCCGTCAACTCCCTTTTGGTCGCGTTGGGGATGAACCGGGTCGATATCTACGGAACCCCGCAGCTCTGGCCATTCCTGCTGGTGCTGTTTAGCGTATGGAAGGGCGTCGGGTACAACACGGTTGTATATCTGGCGGCGATCACCGGCCTGGACCCGGAAATTACCGAGGCGGCGGAGATCGACGGCGCGAACATCTTTCAGCGGATCCGACACATTACGCTGCCAAGCATCGCCCCCACGATCATCATTTTGCTGCTGCTGAGCATCGGCAACCTTTTCCGCGGGGATTTCGGGATGTTCTACAACCTTGTCGGCCTCAACAACGGAAGGTTGTTTGCCACGACCGATATCATCGACATGTACGTATTTCGAAGCCTGTTTACCAGCGGCGGGCTGGAGCGCGGCGCCGCGGCGGGTTTGTACCAATCCCTGCTTTGCTTCATCACCATTATGATCGCCAATTTCGCGGTGCGCAAATACGACAAGGATTATGCCTTGTTCTAATGTCGGAAAGGGTCCAAGCATGCCAAGTCAATCTACGTTGAGAAGCGCAAGGCGGATTTCCGCGGATAAAGCCGTTTTCTATGCCGTTGGCTATCCCCTGGTCGCCGGTTTCGCGCTTCTCTGCCTTCTTCCGTTCTGGCTGGTGATTTCCGGCTCCTTTACAAGCCAGAAGGAAATCATCGTGCGCGGATTTTCGCTGTGGCCCAAGGAGTTCACGCTGGACGGATACGCCCTGTCCCTGGCCAACCCCGCGGCCGTAGGGCGCGCCTATCTGGTGAACATTATCGTTACGGTGGTCGGAACGCTGTCCAGCGTGTTTATCTGCATGATGACCGGCTATGTGCTCACCCGCAAAGATTTCCCCTGGCGGTACGGTTTTTCGCTGTTCTTTTTCTTCACCACGCTGTTCTCCGGCGGGCTGATCCCCACGTATTTGCTGGTGGTGAGCACCCTGGGGCTTAAGGACAGCCTCCTCGCGCTGATTATACCCGGAGTGGTTTCGGTGTGGAACATCCTTCTGGTGAAAGGCTTCCTCAGCTCCGTACCCTTTGAGATCACCGAATCCGCCAAGATTGACGGCGCAGGCGATTTCCGCATTTTCTGGCAGCTGATCCTGCCGGTGTCCACGCCCGTGATCGCGACGATCGGCCTTTTCACCGCGCTGGGCTTCTGGAACGACTGGTTCCGCGCGACGCTGTACATCGATTCGCCCAACAAGCGCCCGCTGCAATACTTCCTGCACCAGCTGATCGTAAGCACCCAGGCCATGCGGGCCATTATGGACGAGGCGGGGATCGTCAGCCCCACGCTCCCGGTTGAATCCATGCGCATGTCGATGACCGTGATCGTTACGGGGCCGATCATCCTTTTGTACCCCCTGCTGCAGCGCTTCTTCATCAAGGGCCTGACCGTGGGTTCCGTCAAAGGCTGACGGAAACCCGCCTTACGCCGCGGCATACGCAAACGTTGACCTGAACGGCGCGGAAAGCACGCTGTTCTCGGCATAAAACCAACCCCATATTGAATAAGGAGGTCCCGGTATGAAAAAATTCCTCGCAACCCTTCTGACCGCAGTGATGATGCTGACGATCCTGACCGCAGGCGTTTCGTTTGCCTCCGCCGCGGATGCCCCCACCACATATGGCGGGAACGATGTTTCTAAGGAAGTCGCTCTCCAGTACCTGATGGTCGGCACGAAACAGCCCGATCATGATCTGGTATGGAGCATGATCAGCGACTACGTCAAAACCAAGATCAACGCCACCATCACCTGCACGGTGATCGACCTGGCCGATCATGACACCAAGTACGGCCTGATGCTTGCATCCGGCGAGCCCTACGATCTGGTTGTCACCGCGCAGGGCTGGCTCCATTATGACACGGAAGCTCCCGCCGGCGCGTACCAGGAAATCACGCTGGACATGATCCACCAGTACATGCCGCTGACGACGCAGTACCAGACGGACATCGAAACCCATATGGACCAGAACCGCCTTGCCGACGGCAAAGTGTACATGGTTCCCGCGTCCTTGATCAACCTGACCGGCAACACCTTCGCCGTATCCATCCGCGAAGACATCCGTCAGGCCAACGGCGTGCCCGCCGTAACGGACGTGGCTTCCCTGGAAGCGTACTACGACTCCGTAAAGGCGTCTAACCCCGAAATGTACCCCTATGCCGCCTCCGTTAACAACAACGAACTCAAGGGTTTGCTTTACAGAACGGCCAACGACAAAATCCAGCTGACGGGCAGCGTTCTGGAAGACTTTTTCACCTTTGAGTACACCCCCGGCATGACGGCTGAGGATGCCGCCGCGGCGCTTACCTTTGCCGGCAACGATCCCCTGTACGCCGATTATGCCAAGCTGATGAAGAGCTGGGCAGACAAGGGGTACTGGTCCCGCAGCGCGATCGCCGATACCACGCTGGTGCGCGACGCTTATGAAAACGGCCAGTCCGCATCGTTCGTGCAGAACACGGGCACCATGGGCGTTGCCAACAACACCCTCCGCTCCAAGGGCTTCACGCCGCTGATGATCGACCTGTTCCCCACCGCCATCCGGTATAAGGGCGCAACGACTTCCGGCGTGGCCATTCCCCACAGCAGCCAGAACGTGGAACGCGCGCTGATGTTCCTGGATCTGCTCAAGTACGACAAGACCGTGTACGAGCTGTATCGCTGGGGCATCGAAGGCAAGCACTGGGAATGGGTGGACGAAGCCAACCGCGTTTGGAAAGCAGGCCCCAATCAGGATCAATACGTGTTCGGCCAGGGCTCCTGGGGCTTCTCCTCGCCGGAATTCGAGCCCAGGAACATGGAAGGTTCCGACCCCGAAGCCATGGCGATTTTCGGCGGCTGGTGGGCCGACGGCATTCAGGTGGCCAACCCGCTCGCAGGCCTGAACATTGACCAGTCCACGATCCAGAACGAGATCGCCGCGCTGACCAACGTGCGCGCCGAGTATCTGTATCTGCTGGACCTCGGCCTTGTGGACGACGTTGACGCGACGATTGCCGCGATGAACGAAGCCGCCAAGACCGCCGGCCTTGATAAGGTCATGGAAGAAATCCAGCGCCAGATCAGCGCGTGGATTGCCAAGAACGCCCAATAAACCTTCGCAGCCGCTCTGCCAAGCGGAACGAAGCCGGACGGCACACCGCAAACCCTAACGGATCTACAGGAAAAGCCCGCGA